>NZ_JBFAJA010000064.1:0-84391 GCF_040654975.1 Dactylosporangium sp. NPDC050588
TTCACCGGAGGCAGTTCGCTGCCGGGGAACTTCCAGACGACGCTGTCGAGCTTCGCCGCCCTGGGGGTGGACGTGGCGCTGACCGAGGTCGACGTGACGAACTCCTCGACGTCGCAGTACAGCGGGCTGACCCAGGCGTGCATGAACGTGCCGCGCTGCGTCGGTATCACGGTGTGGGGGGTGCGGGACAGCGACTCGTGGCGCTCCAACGAGAGCCCGCTGCTCTTCGACGGCGGCGGCAACAAGAAGGCCGCGTACACCTCGGTCCTCAACGCCCTCAACGGCCCCGGCCCCGGCCCGACGTCCGGCTCGCCGACCGGCGGCCAGTCGTCGCAGCCGCCCTCCGGCGCGAAGCGCATCGTCGGGGCCCAGTCCGGCCGGTGCATCGACGTGCCGAACAGCTCGCAGACCAACGGCACGCGGGTGCAGCTGTACGACTGTCACGGACAGAGCAACCAGCAGTGGACGTACACCAGCAGCAAGCAGCTGACCGTGTACGGCAGCATGTGCCTGGACGCCGCCGGGTCCGGCAACGGGTCGGCCGTGCAGATCTACAGCTGCAACGGCCAGGCCAACCAGCAGTGGAACGTCAACAGCAACGGCACCATCACCGGCGTGCAGTCCGGACGGTGCCTGGACGTCTGGGGCACCGGCAACGGCCAGCAGGTCCAGCTCTACGCATGCAACGGCCAGGCCAACCAGCGGTTCAGTCTCAGCTAAGTTTGTCGCGGTGACCGGTGGCCGTGCGGTTTCCGCACGGCCACCCTCATGAGGAGGTCCGCATGCTGCTCGCGAACGTCACCGTCGACCGGGCGTTCGTCGTCGGGCCGGTGCGCCGGCGGACGTTCGGCTCGTTCGTCGAGCACCTCGGCCGGTGCGTCTACACCGGCCTGCACGACCCGGGGCACCCGACCGCCGACGCGGACGGCTTCCGCGGCGACGTCGTCGACCTGGTCCGCGAGCTCGGCGTCAGCACGGTGCGCTACCCGGGCGGGAACTTCGTCTCCGGGTACCGGTGGGAGGACGGCATCGGGCCGCGGGCGCAGCGACCCGCCCGGCTCGACCTGGCCTGGCACTCGACCGAACCGAACACCGTCGGGGTCGACGAGTTCGTCCGCTGGGCGCGCAAGGCCGGCGTCGAGCCGATGATGGCCGTCAACCTCGGCACCCGGGGCATCCAGGAGGCGCTGGACCTCCTCGAGTACTGCAACATCCGCGGCGGCACGGCATGGTCGGACCGGCGGCGGGCGAACGGCGCCGAGGAGCCCCACGCCATCCGGATGTGGTGCCTGGGCAACGAGCTGGACGGCCCGTGGCAGACCGGGCACAAGACGGCCCACGAGTACGGGCGCCTCGCCGCCGAGACCGCGCGCGCCATGCGGCAGCTCCAGCCCGACCTGGAGCTGGTGGCGTGCGGGTCGTCAGGCTCCGGCATGCCCACGTTCGGCGAGTGGGAACGCGTCGTGCTCGGCGAGACCTACGACGTGGTCGACCTGGTCTCGGCCCACGCCTACTACTGCGAGGAGGACGGCGACCTCGCCTCGTTCCTCGCCTGCGCCGTCGACATGGACCACTTCATCGACTCGGTCGTCGCCACCGCCGACGCGGTCCGCGCCGCCCGCAAGGCCACCAAGCGCATCCACGTCTCCTTCGACGAGTGGAACGTCTGGTACACCGACCGCGCCGAGTCCCGCCCGCCGACCGGCGACGACTGGCCGGTCGCCCCGACACTGCTGGAGGACCGCTACAACGTCGCCGACGCCGTCGTCGCCGGCGGCCTGCTGATCTCGCTGCTGCGCCACACCGACCGCGTCCACGCGGCGTCGCTCGCCCAGCTCGTGAACGTCATCGCCCCGATCATGACCGAGCCCGGCGGCCGGTCCTGGCGGCAGACGACGTTCCACCCCTTCGCCCTGACCGCCCGCCACGCCGCCGGCGAGGTGCTCCTGACCGCGATCGACGCCCCGGTCCACGACACGGCCCGCTTCGGCCCGGTCCCCGCCGTCGACGCCGTCGCCACGTACGAGCCGTCGACGGGCGGCCTGGTCCTCTTCGCCGTCAACCGGTCCGTGTCGCGGCCGGTCGCCCTGACCGTCCACCCGCGCGGCTTCCCCCACCCGCGGATCGTGGAGGCGCTGACCCTGTCCAACCCGGACCACACCTGGTCCGCGACGGCCGACGACGCCACGTCGGTCCTGCCCCGCCCGAACACCTCGGCGACCGCCGCCGACGGCACCGTCCACGTCGACCTGCCGCCGGTCTCCTGGACCATGCTCCGCCTACGCCTGCCCTGAGCTGCGGCGCCGGTACGAGGGACTGGACGGCGTCGGCGGGGGTGGGTTCGCCAGGTTGACGAACGGCGGGTGCCGACACGCTGGGGCTCGCCCCGCAGACGGACGTCGCCGTCGACATCGGCGAGGTGCGGCTGCTCGGCTCGCAGGGCATCCGCTGCCTGCTGAATTTCCGCAAGTACGTGGAGCACCGTGGCGCCCGGATGCTCGTCGTCGGACCGACGCCGATCGTGCGGCAGGTCCTGGCGATCACCGGGCTGATCGACCTGTTCGAGGTGCCGGCCGAGGCCGGGCCGGACGGGACCGCATCAAGGGATTGAGCAGCTCCGGGCCGGGTCAGACGAAGGAGTTGAGCAGCGCCCGGCCGAGCTGGACCGCGAGGGTCAGGTCGTCGGTGAAGGTGATGTCGAACGCGCCGTCCGGTCTGGGCCTGGCGCGCAGCACGACGGCGCTGTGCGCGGTGACGGCGACGGCGGTGAGCGCGTCGTCGTCGGTGGTGACGAGGTCGGGGCGGCACACACGGACGCCCGGCACGGCCGCGGGCAGCGCGCCGGCGACGCCGCGGAAGGCCAGGTCCACGCCGCCGAGGGCGGCCGCCCAGCGGATGAGGGTCGTCGTGTCGCGGCCGGCGCACAGCACCGACGCGGGGGTGTGCCAGCGCAGCACGCGACGCAGCAGCGCCTGCCACAGGTCGTCGACCGTGTCGGCGTCGCCGGTGTGCGTCACCGGGCACACGCCGGCGGCCGGTCCGGCGGTGTGGAGGTCGACGGCGCCGGCGAACCTGCCGCTGTCGAGCGCGTCGAGCGGTCCCGGGCGGCCGAAGAGCCAGCCCTGCCCCCAGTGGGCGCCGAGCGCGGCGGCGGTCGCGCGGTCCGCCTCGGTCTCGATGCCCTCGGCGATGACGGTCGCGCCCACCCGGTGCGCGTAGCCGGCGACGGCGGCGGCCGTGTCCACGGTGTCGGGCCGGTGCGGGGAGCGCAGCAGGCTCATGTCGAGCTTGACGACGTCGGGCGCGACGAGCGGCATGAACGCCAGCGACGCCGGCTCGACACCCACGTCGTCCAGGGCGATCCGGTTGCCCCAGGAGCGGGTCACGTCGGCGATCTGCAGCATCCGGGCGGGCTGCCGGGTCAGGGCCCGTTCGGTGAACTCCAGCACGATCTTGAACGGCAGACCGCTGTTGATGACGGCGATGAGCTCCGGGGTGAGCGGCCGGTCCAGGACCGCCGGTTCGGCGTTGATGAACACCAGCGGCGGGGTGGCGGCGGCGTCGCGGGCCCGCTCCAGCGCGCGGGTCGCGCACAGCTGGTCGATCTCCGGCAGCAGGCCCGCCGCCGCGGCGGCCGCGAACAGCTGCGCGGGCATGTGCAGGTCGGAGCCGGCGGGCCCGCGGGCGAGCGCCTCGACCCCGACGACGTCGCCGGTGGTGAGGTCGACGATCGGCTGGTAGATCGGGCACACGTCGCGGTCGCGCAGCAGCCGTACGACGGCGGCATCGGCAACCGGGAGGGTCGTGCTGCGCGTCATGGGCTCACCAATCGTCCGCGGGTTCGTGCAGGCTCGACATCGGTCACGGCTGCCGGGACCTGAGGGATGTCACGGGTCGGGCGCCTCGAGGGTGACGACGAACACGGACCCGCCGCCGGGGTTGGGCTCGTAGTGCACGTCGCCGCCGTTGGCGCGCACGAGGCTGTGCACGATGTAGAGGCCCAGGCCGGTGCCCTTGACCCGGCTGGCGTCGCGGTCGGCGCGGGCGAGCCGCTGGAACAGCCGGTCGCGGAACTCGTCGGGCACGCCCGGCCCCTCGTCCTCGACCCGGATCTGGACGCGCCCGTCGCCGGGGTCGACGACGCGCACGGCCATGGCGCCGCCGCCGTACTTGCCGGCGTTGGAGATCAGGTTGGTGAGGATGTGCTGGAGGTGACCGGCGTTGACCAGCGCGTCGACCGAGGGCCCGAGGATCGGGACGTCGGCGCCGGCGGCGGTGAGCGCGGTGTGGATCTGCTCGTGCAGCCGCACCGGCTCGCGGTGGGCGTGGATGGCGCCGGCGTCGATGCGCACCATCGTGAGGACCTCCTGCACGATGTCGTCGAGGCGGTGCGCCTGCCGCGAGATCCCGGTGATGATCTTCGTCTTGCGGGCGTCGTTGAGGGCGGCCCAGTCGTCGAGGAAGATCTCGGTGTAGCCGAGGATCGCGGCGAGCGGGTTGCCGATCTCGTGCCCGAGCATGCCGATGAGGTCGAGCTTGAGCCGGTTGGCGTCCTCCAGCTCGGTGTTGCGGTCGGCGAGCTCGGTGGCGGCGGCGTCGCGGGCCCGTTCGGCGGCGCGGCGCCGGGTCACGTCGGTGACGACGCCGATGAAGTGGTCCGGCCGGCCGTGCGCGTCGCGGACCAGGGTGACGCTGGCTTCCACGTCGACCCAGTGGCCGCGGGCGTGCCGGATCCGTCCTTCCAGGGTGAACGCGGCCCGGCGACCGGCAAGCAGGTCGTCGAGGCGGGCCGCGACGGCGGGCAGGTCGGCGGGGTGCATGCTGTGCATGCTGTTCGTGCCGAGGAGCTGCTCCGGGGTGTAGCCGAGCATCGCGGCGTAGGCGGCGTTGACCTCGGCGAGGCTGCCGTCGAGGTTGCGGACGATCTGGCCGACGGCGGAGTTGTGGAACTGGGCCCGGAAGCGGGCCTCGCTCGCCGCCAGGGCGTCCTCGGCGGCGCGCTCCGCGGTGACGTCGGTGTTGACCTCCAGCACGGTCCCGGCGAGCCCGGGCCGGTCGTCGTGCTGCAGGACCTGCCGGCTGAGCACGATGACGGTGCGGCCGGCGGCGGTCACGTGCTTGAGCTGGCCTTCCCACCGGCCGTCCCGCAGCAGGGCGGCGGTCTGGCCGGTCTCGGTGCCGCCGTCGGGGAAGCCGGTCGCGAGCAGCTCGTGGGTGACCTCGCCGGTGGCGGCGGCGAGCGGCCATCCGTAGAGGTCCTCCGCGCCCTGGTTCCACCACACGATGCGCCCGTCGAGGCCACGGACGATGACGGCCGCGGGGATCAGCTGCAGCAGCGTCGCCTGGCGGTGCAGCTGGGCGAGCTCGGCCCGGCGCTGGGTGACGTCCTCGACCTGGTTGACCAGGTAGCGCGGGATGCCGTGCTCGCGGACGATCGCGACGTGCACGTTGGCCCAGATGGTGCGGCCGTCCTTGTGCCGGTACCGGCGTTCGACCATGAGCGTCTCGCGCTCGCCGGAGAGCAGCTGGGCGGTGAGCCCGTCGGTGCTGGCCACGTCGTCGGGGTGTTGCAGGTCCCGGAACGTCATCGTCATCAGCTCGGCGGTGCTGTAGCCGGTGATGGCGGCCATGGCCGCGTTGGCGTGCAGGTAGCGGCCGACCTGGCCGGGGTCGAGGCTGGCCAGGACGACGCCGAGCGGCGAGTTGTCGAACGCGAGCTTGAACCGGGTCTCGCTGACCTCCAGCGCGGCGAGGGCCCGGGTGCGCTCGGCGAGCAGCTCCGCGCTGTGCGCCGCGTCGTCGGCGTGCCGCAGCGCCGAGCTGAGGCTGTCGGCGAGCAGCGCCAGCTGCTGCTCGTCGGTGTCGTCGAAGGCGCGGGGGCGGACCGCGGAGACCTTCAGCGCGCCGATGACGGTGTCGCCGGCGAGCAGCGGCGCGATGAGCATGGAGCCGATGCCGAGCCGGGCGCACGTGGCCCGGTTGACCCGCGGGTCGTCGCTGGTGTCGGCGCAGGCCGCGGGGGCGCCGGTGGCCAGGACGGTGCCGCTGAGCGAGCCGACGACCGGCACCCGGGTGCCGAGCGACCGGCCGAGCGTGCCGGCGGTCGCGGCGTAGTACAGCGCGTCGCCGTCGAGGAGCTCGACGACCGCGCCGTCCGCGGCCGGGAACAGCTGCACCGCACGGTCGGCGACGACCCGGATCGCGCTGTCGCGGTCGGCGGCGGCCGCGGTCACCTCCCGCTGCACCAGCAGCGTGTCGCGCAGGCGCTGGAACTCCCGCTCCGTCGAGCGGGCGGCGGCCCGCTCGGCGCTGACGTCGAGCATCTGCAGCACCGCGGACGCCGGCCCGCGGGCGTCGGTGATGACCGACGTGTGCGTGGCGACCTCGATCCGGTGGCCGTCGCGGTGGCGCAGCACCGACTGGCGCACGGCGCGGCTCGCCCGGCCGTCGGCGAGCGCGGTCAGCGCCTGGTCGAGGGCCGCCGACGGCTCGGCGAGCAGGTCGGTGACGGTCAGTGCGGCGGCCTCGCCGGCGCTGTACCCGAGCAGCCGCGCGAACGCGGGGTTGGACAGGGTGATCCGGCCCCGGTCCGCGCCGCGCAGCCCGACGACGACCTTCGCGACCGGGCTGTGGTCGAACACGTCGGCGAAGCGCCGCTCGCTGTGCTCGAGCCGCTCCACGGCGGCGAGGGCTTCGCCGCGCTGCGCCTGCAACTGCGCGTTCGCGGCGGTCGTCGCGCGCAGCAGCGCCTGGTTGCGGGCCGCGTCGTCGGCGTGGCGCAGCGCGCCGGCGAGGGCGTCGGCGAGCAGGGTCAGCTGCTGCTCGTCGGCGTCGTTGAACGCCCCCGGCGCCGGGCTGCTGACCAGCAGCACCCCGAGCGGGCCGGAGACGCCGAGCAGCGGCGCCACGATCAGCGCCCGGACGCCGACGGCCGCGCTCACCGCGGCCGAGATCCGCTCGTCGGCGCGGGTGTCGTCGCAGCGCTGCGTCGAGCCGGTCAGGATCGCCAGGCCGGACAGCGACCCGTTCACCGGGATCCGGGGCTCGTCGGCGCCGGCCGTGCCGGTCCCGGCCGCGACCTGCAACGCCGCCCCGTCGGCGTCGAGCAGCGCGACGACGGCGGCGTCGCCGCCCGGGATGACCTGCAGTGTCCGCTCCGCCATCAGCCGCAGCACCGTGGCCCGGTCGTCGGCGGCGGCGGTCACCTCGCGCTGCACGGCGATCGTCGTGCGCAGCCTCGCCGTCTCCCGCTCGGCGTGCCGCTGCGCCTCGACGGCTGCGGTCACGTCGCGGGCGATGCCGACGACGAGGTCCTGGCCGGGCAGCGCGGCGCCGTTCCACTGCAGCCACAGGTAGTCGCCGCCGCGGGTCCGGTACCGGTTGCGCAGGCCGGTGGCCGGCTTGCCGCCGGCCGCGGCCGTGGCGACGTCGTCCGGGTGGATGAGCGTGGTGACGTCCATGCCCTGGAGGTCGGCCTCGGTCCAGCCGAGCAGCCGCTCCCACGAGTCGTTCGCCCGGACCACCCGCCCCTCGGGCGTGCTCACCAGCAACAGGTCGGGGGTGGCGGACACGATCGCGTCCAGCAGCGCCTCGCTGGGGCCGCCGGGAGCCGTGGCCGGTGCCGTGGCCGCTGTGGTCCGTGCGGCGAACTCGGCGGCCACGTGTGCCCCGCCGAGCGCGTCGTGGATCACCGTGGCCCGGATCGTGACCGGCACCAGCCCGCCGTCGTGCCTGCGCAGCTGCCCGTCGAGCACCAGCTCACGCCGCTCGTCCCGGGCCAGGGCCGCCAGCGCCGCCACGACCGGCGGCCGGTCCGCGGCGTCGAACAGCGCGGCGCAGGACCGTCCGAGCAGCTCGTCGCGGCCGTGCCCGACGAGGTCGCACAGGGCGGCGTTCACCTCGACGAGGTCGCCCAGCGCCCCCTCGACGAGCGCGGCGACCGCCTTCGCCGCCATGCCGCGCTCGAACGCCTGGGCGAGCAGCCGCAACCGCGCCTGCTCACCGAGCCGCCCCAGCACGCCGACTCCCACTATGACGTCATCGGCGTGGGAACGGCCGACCTGAGCAGGTCCGGCCCGGTGTCAGGGCTGGGCGCGGCTCAGGTGGGGCCGCCGGTGCGGGCGGTGCCGGCCGAGCCGGCGACGTCGACCACCCGCTCGGCGATCGCGGTGAGCCGGACGAGGTCGTCGGGGTCCAGCTGGTCGAGCAGGACCCGGCGGACCGTCGCCACGTGCCCGGGCGCGGCGGCGGTGATCATCGCGCGCCCCTGCTCGGTGAGCCTGACCATCGTGCCGCGCCCGTCGGTGCGGCACCCGGACCGCGCGACAAGCCCGCGCTGCTCCATCCGCCGCAGGTGGTGGGCGATCCGGCTGCGGTCCCAGCCGATGCCCGCGGCCAGGTCCCGCACGCGCAGCACCTGCCCGTCGCTCTCGGACAGCGGCGCGAGCACGTCGTAGTCGGCGGCCGACAGGCCCGCCTCGGCGAGCTGCCCGTCGATCGCCACGTCGAGCGTCCGGCGCATCCGCAGGAACGCCAGCCACATCCGTTCCTCGTCCCGGTCCAGCCACCGCGGTTCGGTCATGCGTCACATCGTACCGATGGATGCTGACACGTCAGCAAAATCCGGCTACGGTTGTTGACACGTCAGCAATTGAACGAGGGAGAACCGTGCACACCCTGCAGATCATCATCGCCAGCACCCGCCCGGGGCGGGTCGGCCTGCCGGTCGCCGAGTGGATCCACGCCGCGGCGGTCAAGCACGGCGGCTTCGAGCAGGTGGAGCTCGTCGACCTCGCCGAGCGGAACCTGCCGCTCATGGACGAGCCCAACCACCCGCGGCTGCGCCGCTACGAGCACCAGCACACCCTCGACTGGAGCGCGACCGTCGACCGGGCCGACGCCTTCGTGATCGTCATGCCCGAGTACAACCACGGCTACACCGCGCCGCTGAAGAACGCCCTCGACTACCTGTCCCAGGAGTGGGCCCACAAGCCTGTCGGCCTGGTCAGCTACGGCGGCGTCGCGGCCGGCGCCCGCGCCGTGCAGTCGCTGAAGCCGGTGCTGACCGTGCTGAAGATGATGCCGATCCCCGAGGGCGTGCACATCCCGTTCGTCGCCCAGTTCGTGGACGAGGACGGCACGCTGCGCCCCAACGAGACCATGGAGGCCGGCGCCGTCACGATGCTCGACGAGCTGGTGCGCTGGACGGGTGCCCTGGCTCCGCTGCGCGCACCCGCGGCCGGGTGACCGCCGCCGTCGGCCGCTGATACCGTCGCGGGGCGCCGGGGCTCCGGCCTCCGACCGCTGGGAGTGTGTCCGTGCGCGATCCGCTCGGCCCGCCGTTCGCCGTCCGTGACTGGTCCTGGGGCGACGCCCAGGGCGGGCTGTTCGGCGCCGTCGCCTACGGCCGCCCCGTGCTCGTCCGGGTGGGCGGGGACCGTGGCCGCCAGATCAGGGTGTACGACGCGGCGACCGGCGTGACGATCGGGGTGTCGGGAGTCGGCGGGTGGCACGCGATGGGCGGCCTCATCAGGTCGCATCTCAGTTCGGACCGCGGCGAGCCGGTGCTGGTGACGGCCCTCGACGGTGAGGTCGTCCGGCAGTGGCGGCTGCCGCACCCGGCACCCGCGGCGCCAGATCTCCGGCTGGCCCGGCCCGGCGACCTGAAGGCGCCGTGGGTCTGTGCGGTGACGTCGTACGTCCACGACGGCCGCACGGTCCTCGTGCTCGGCGACTCCGACGGGGCGGTCCGGCGGTTCGACGCAGTCTCCGGCGCCGAGGTCGCCCCGCCGCTGGTGCACGAGGGCAGCGTCAACCGGATCGCCGTCTACACCGTCGGCGACCGGACCCACCTCGCGTGCGGCGAGGACACCGGCCGCCTGTGGCGCTGGGACGCCGTCACCGGCGTGCCGGTGGGTCCGCCGGTGTCCGCGCACCTGGAGCTGTACTTCGCGATCGTGCCGTTCGAGATCGGCGGGCGCACCCTGCTCGCGACGTCCAGCGCCGACCAGTCGATCCGGCGCGTGGACCCGGTGAGCGGCGACCTGGTCGGCGACTTCCGGGCCTTCGAGGAGGGCGCCGCCGTGTGCCTGGCGTCCGGTCCGGTCCTGGCCGTGGCCGAGGGCCACAATCTGTGGCGCTTCGACCCCGCCACCTTCGAGCCGGTCGCCGCCCCGGTGTCCTTCGGCGACGAGTACCTCGAGGCGGTCTGCGCGCTCGAGGTGGACGGCCGCGCCGCGCTGTTCGTCGCCGGCGAGAAGACGATCCACCGCTTCGACGCGACCACGGGCGAGCCGTGGCCCACGGGCCCGGCGGCCTGACCGGCTCCGGTCCGCCGGCAGCGGTGGCGGCGGCGCGGCGGTGGCGGCGGTGGCGGTGGCGGCGCGGCGGTGGCGGCGCGGCGGTGGCGGTCAGACGCTCGTCAGGGTCGGCTCCGGCTCGGCGAGCTTGGGCTCGGCGGGCTTCGGCGCGGTCTCGGCCGGCATGAGGATCCACAGGATCGGGTAGGCGAGGATCTGCGTCCCGGGAATCGCCAGCAGGATCAGCGCGAACAGCAGCCGTGCCGGCCACGGGTCGATGCCGAAGCGCCGCCCCAGCCCGGCGCAGACGCCGCCGAGCACCCGCCCCTGCACCGGCCGCACCAGGTCGTGCTGGCGCATCGTGCCGTGAACGGTCTCCATCTCGTTTCTCCTTCGCTCGTGTTCGACCGTTCAACTGTCGCGTCCAGGAGGGGGCCCGGGCATCGGGGAGCGCCCCGGGCCACCCCCGGATCCAGACCACCTACGGGTCGGCCGTGCGGCCAGGCCGGTGGCACGTAAGGCCTATTTCCGGCATTTAGGGCATGGTCGCCGAGCGGTCCGTGGTGTCCTCGGGGGGAGGAGGCGTCGACGGCGACGCCGGACACGGGGGAGACACCATGGGACGCATCGCCCGCAACACCATCGTGACGCTGGTCGCGGCCTGCGGGGTCGCGGCGCTCGCACCGGCCGCGCCCGCCGCGGCTTCACCGGTGCCGTTCGGCTCCGCCACCAAGATCGTGCTGGACCGGTCGGGTGGCTTCGCCGGGCAGAAGGACTCGTTCGTCGTGGACCGCACGACGGTCGGCGGCCGGCCGGTGCTGCGGACGGCCGGGAGCTGGCAGTTCCGGTGGCTGCGCAACTCGTACCAGCCGCAGAACCCCTGCTGCGACCGCTACAGCTACCGGGTGACGGTGTCCTACCGCGGCGGTTACCGCAAGACGGTCAGGACCGTCCAGGGCACGAAGGCTCCACGCATCCTGTGGGACGTCATCACCGAGACGGAGCGGGTCGGCGTCCGCCCGTTCTCACCGGCGCCCTGACAGCGGTGCTGCCACGGATACACCAGCAACCATAATGGAAAGATCACCAACTTGCCGAAGGGCAACTGCTGACTGACGAGGGGTGGGGCATGTCGCGTCCGTGGTACGCGTTCCGGCTCGACAGGACCGGCGAGGTCGTGCTGCAGTGCGAGGACATGCCCCGTTTCTTCGTCGGTGAGCGCACCGTCTACGACGAGTTCGAGGACCCGGAGATGGCGCCGCACCAGCTGAGGTTCGGCCTCACCGGGGTCGACCTCCCAGGCGACGGGGGCACTCCCGGCGATATGAGTATCGACGTGCTGGACGCGGCGGGCGCAGTCATGGGCTCCTACAACATCTGGGGCGTCCGGGTGGAGCAGCCGTCCGGGCCGGACGCCGCCGAGGTCGACTGCTGGATCACCTCGCTGCCGCATACCGCCGCGGCCGGTGTCTGGGCGTCGTGGCGGGTGCGACGGCCAGACCGGCCTGGCCGGTGGGCGGCACTGCCGCCGGGTTCGCGGGAGGGCTGGCTCGAGGTGGCGGAGCGCTGCAGTCCCTGGATCGCCACCCCGGATGCGGAAAGGGTCCACACCGTCGACGCGGTCCTCGACGGCCGGGACGTCGTGGACCTGGCGAGCTTCTTCTGTGCGCTGGGGGAGGCGGTCGAGGGGCCCGGCGGCTGGATCGGGTCCGCGTTCATCTCTGTTGCGACGATTCTGGAGCTCAGGGCGGAGCAGACCTCGGATCCGCTGAGGGTGCGCTGGACGCACTTCGACGTGGCCCGGCGCCACCTCACGCGGACCGTCGACTACGAGGGGGACGGCGTGCTGTCCGGGTATCTGGACCTGGCGGTCGAGGTGCTCCAATTGGCCGGCGTCGAGCTGACACTCGTGGATGGTCCCGGCTGACGGCGCCGCCGTGCTGGACCACGCGCTACCGCGGCTGGGTTGGCTGCCGCCAGGACAGGCCCGCGACCAGCGCGAGCGCGCCGCCGACGACGAGGCCGCCGAGCCAGAAGCCCCACCAGTCGAGATCGTCCAGGCCGTCGTACAGGGCCACGACGCACGCGCCGCCGAACAGGCCGCAGGCGGGCACGAGGGCGAGGACGCTGGCCAGGCGGTCGAGCACGGCCGGTCCGGGCCGGGTCAAGCGGTATCCGCGGAGCGCGGCGGCGGCGAGCAGCAGGATCGCGGACACCTCCTGGACGGACTCCAACTGTGCGGCCGGCGGCAGCACGAACGCCACGAGCGCGGCGATCAGGGCCGCGACGAGGCCGACGGTCTCGGCGGGCCGGTTCGGCAGTTTCGGCAGGGTCACCGGCGGGTCCGCGGGTGCGGGCCGGGCGGTGGTCGCGGCCCACGCGACGACGGCGCTCGTCGCGGTGACGGCGGCGGCGGCGGTGGCCACGTCGTAGGGCGAGAGTCCGGCAGCCATCAGACCATCCCCGAGATGCGCACGAAGGTGTACACGACGAGCAGCAGGGCGCCGGCCGCCGCTGCCGAGAACGCCAGCCAGTCGACGCCGCGGGGGCCGGGGTGACGCAGGCGCCAGCCGCGCCACAGCAGGCCGGCGGTGACGAGGCCGCCGCCGATGAGCCAGAACCCGTTGCCGCTGGCCTCCAGGTAGCCCACGAGCAGGACCAGCACGGCGAAACCGGCGGCCACGAGTCCGAACAGCTCGCGTGTCCCGGTCCCGAGCCCGGCCGTGGGTACGGGTCCGGACGCCGCGGGTACGGGCCGGGGTACGGGTGCTGGGGGTACGGGCGCGGCGATGGGGGCCGACGGTGGCCAGGACGGCTCGTCGACCGGCCCCGCGGTGGCGGCGGTGACGACCGGCGCCGGGGGCGGGACGGTGCCCTGCATCGGCGGCGCGGAGACGGGCGGTGCGGAGACAGGGGGCGCGGAGATGGGTGACGCGGAGATGGGTGACGCGGAGACGGGCGCGGCTACGACCGGGAGTGCTGCGAAGGTCGCGGGCGCGGCGGAGACAGGCGAGGCCGCGACTGAGGGCGCCGCGAAGGTCGCGGGTGCGGGCACGGGTGCGGTCGCAGTCAGGCTCGCCAGGTGCAGGGCGCCCTCGGCCACCACCAGCTGCGGCTCCTCCAGGACCGTCGGGGCCACCCCGGTCGCCCGGTGCAGCATCGTCGCGATCAGCGGGGTACGGGTGCCGCCGCCGACGAGGAACCAGCCCGCGACCGCCTCGGACCGCACGCGGGCCTCCTTCAGCGTCGTCAGGGCCAGGTCGACGGTGCGGCGCAGCAGCGGCTCGGCGGCCGTCTCGAACTGCTGCCGGGTCAGCAGCACCTCCTCGTCCGCCGCGGGGATGAACAGGCTGGCGGACGACTCCCGCGACAGCGCCTCACGCAGGTGCTTCGCGTCGGTCCACAGCATGGTCGTATGGCGCAGGTCCGCGGCCGACGACGGCGCCTCCAGCCGCTGCCACAGCTCGGGCGCGCGGGCCGCGACGACCGTGCGCGCGTGGGCGACGACCAGCGCGTCGAGGTCGATGCCGCCGACGTCGTCCAGGCCGCGGCAGGACAGGTCGCGGAACCCGTCGGCGGTGCGCTGCACGACGCTCGCGTCGAACGTGCCGGCGCCCAGGTCGTACACGACGACGCACTGCCCCGGCGCCACGGCGTGGCCGAGGACGGAGGCGAAGTAGGTGGCGGCGGCGACGGGCTCGGCCACCAGCGCCGGCACCGGGAGCCCGGCGAGCGCGGCGGCGTCCAGGAGCACCTGGCGGCGGGCAGCGCCCCAGGTCGCGGGGCAGGTCATGGTGATCGTCGCCGGTGGGCCGCCGAGGGTCCGCAGGGCCTCGGCGCGGACCCGGGTGAGCACGGCCGAGATCAGCTCGGGCACCGGCACGCCGCGGTCGCCGAGCAGCACGTCGAGCTCGTCGATGCGCCGCTTGGGGTGCGGCTCGTAGCGGGCCGGGTCGAGCCGCGCGGAGTTCTCCGCGTCCCGCCCGACGAGCAGGCGCCCGGCGCTGTTGGCGAACACGGCGGACGGCAGCAGCGGCGACGAGTCGAACAGCAGCGGCCGGATCCGGCCGTCGGTGTGGCGGACGACGGCGACCGTGCTGGAGGTCCCGTAGTCGATTCCGAGGGCGGTGTCCGGCACCCCCGCAGCCTAGGAAGCACGGGATCCGCCCGCGATCGTGCGAACGGATCACGCCCGCTGCTCCGTTCGGCGGCGAATCGGGGCCGTGTCGGAGGTTCCGCGACCCGCCCGGCCGAGCCGGACGCTGCCGGTACATCCTGCAACAAACCTGCACACGTCACGCCTTGTCCTCAGGAAAGCGCTTGCCTTACGGTGACGGGCGTCGATGTGGATCCGCCCCGCTCCCGCCGCCCCGGAAGCGCCGCCGATCGCACTGCCGCACGCCCCGTCGCGTGTGCGCGTCTGTCTTTCCGGAGGAACCATGAGTGCACAAGTCCGAACCCGGCCGCGAGCGCGCCGGTGGCTGGCCGCGTCCGCGGCGGTGGCCGCGGTCACCGGTGTCGCGCTGGCCGCGCAGGTCGCGTTCGCCGACACGGCGTTCAGCGCGACGTTCGAGGACGGCTCCACCAGCGGCTGGTCCAAGTCCGGCGGCTCCTGGAGCGTCGTCACCGACGGCAGCAAGGTGCTGCAGCAGTCCAACGCCGGCAGCGAGAACGCCCGCGACTTCGCCGGCGACAGCGGCTGGACCAACTACACGGTGCAGGCCGCGGTGAAGCCGCTGTCGCTGGGCTCGGGCGGCTTCGTCGGCCTGCTCGCCCGCTCGAGCGGGGCCACCACGTTCTACCGGCTCGCGCTGCTGCCCGGCAACCAGGTGCAGCTGCAGGCCGTCAACAGCGGCTCCGTGACGGTGCTCGGCAGCGCCTCCCGGACCGTGTCCACCGGGACCTGGTACACCCTGGCCATCACCGTCAACGGCGGCGCCATCAGCGGCTCCGTCGACGGCACCCAGGTCGCGGCCGCGAGCGACGCGTCGATCGCGAAGGGCCGCATCGGCCTGCAGACGGCGTACTCCAGCGCCAACTTCGACAACGTCACCGTCACCACCGGCGGGACCACCCCGACGCCGACGGCGACCGTGTCACCGACGCCGTCCCGGTCGCCCTCGGGCTCGCCTTCGAGCTCGCCGTCGCAGTCCCAGCCGCCGTCGTCCGCGCTGTACGTGGCGCCGAACGGCAGCGCGGGCAACCCGGGCACGCAGGCCAGCCCGACGACGCTCGCGTCGGCGATCACCAGGGTCACCGCCGGCGGCACGATCACCATGCGCGGCGGCACCTACAGCCTGTCCTCGACCGTCACCATCGCGGTCGGCAACAACGGCACGTCCGGCGCGCCGAAGCGGATCACCGCGTACCCCGGCGAGACCCCGGTGCTGAACTTCGCCGCGCAGAGCGAGGACCCGGCGAACCGCGGGCTCGCGGTGAACGGCAACTACTGGCACATCACCGGCATCGTCGTGGAGCGGGCCGGCGACAACGGCATCTTCGTCGGCGGCAGCAACAACACCATCGAGCGGGTCGTGACCCGCTTCAACCGCGACAGCGGCCTGCAGATCTCCCGCGCCGCCTCCGACACCCCGCAGTCCCAGTGGCCGGCCAACAACCTCATCCTCTCCTCGGAGTCGCACGACAACGCCGACTCCGACGGCGAGGACGCGGACGGTTTCGCCGCCAAGCTGACCAGCGGCCCCGGCAACGTGTTCCGCTACACGGTCTCGCACAACAACATCGACGACGGCTGGGACCTCTACACCAAGACCGACACCGGCCCGATCGGTGCGGTCACCATCCAGGACTCGTTGTCCTACAACAACGGCACGCTGAGCAACGGCACCGTCAACACCAACGGCGACCGCAACGGCTACAAGCTCGGCGGCGAGGGCATCGGCGTCAACCACGTCGTCCAGCGCAGCATCGCCTACCGCAACGGGCACCACGGCTTCACGTACAACAACAACCCCGGCTCGATGGCGATCTCCAACAACCTGTCCATCGACAACGCCGAACGCAACTTCTCGTTCGACGCGGGCACCCACACGTACCGCAGCAACACCTCCTGCCGGTTCAGCAGCGGCGGATCCAACGACAAGACCGTTGGCAACGCCGACAGCAGCAACCAGTTCTGGACCGGCACGAACGGCTCCCGCTGCGCCACCTACAGCGGCGCCCTGGCCTGGTCGTTCGCCGCGGACGGGCACCTCGTGGTGACCCTCGGCGGCCGCGCGGTCAGCCTGTAGCACCTGATTCCCGGGGCGGGCCGTGGTGACGGCCCGCCCCTTGTGCGGCTCAGCCGATGGGGTCGCCGCCACCGCCGCTCGGTCCGATCGGGTCGCCGTTGACGAGCGCCACGGTGGGATTTGGGTCAGGGTCGTTCTCATGCTTCGGATCGATGGCGTACAGGGCCGCGACGGTCAACGCGACCAGCGCCGCGACGGCGAGCCGTCTGGAACGAACCATGGTTGGTCTCCTCGATGAGTTGCGCGTTTCCCGGCATTGTCGGAGACCCTGTCCAACGCCGGCGTGCAATACGGGTGCAGCTCAGCGACCGATCTTGTCCAGCTCCGCCAGGTCCTCGTCGCAGAGCCGGAGCCCGGCGCCGGCGGCGTTCTCGCGCAGGTGCGCCGCGGACGAGGTGCCAGGGATCAGCAGGATGTTGGGCGAGCGGTGCAGAAGCCACGCCAGGGCGACGGACATCGGAGTCGTCCCCAGTCGTGTGGCGACGCCGGAGAGCGCCGATGACTGCAGCGGGGTGAAACCACCGAGCGGGAAGAACGGCACGTAGGCGATGCCCCGCCCGGCCAGGTGGTCGATCAGGTCGTCGTCGTGGCGGTGGGCCAGGTTGTACAGGTTCTGCACGCACACGACGGGTGCGATCGTCATCGCCTCTTCGACCTGCTCCGGGGTCGCGTTGCTCACGCCGAGGTGCCGGATCAGGCCCTGCTGCCGCAGTTCGGCGAGCGTCCCGAGGGCCTCGGCGAGCGAGCCTGGCCGGGGACCCTCGGCGTCGCCGAGCCGGAGGTTGACCACGTCGAGCGCGTCGAGCCCGAGGCTCTCGAGGTTGTCGTGGACGGCCCGGCGCAGGCTCCGCGGGTCCCTGGCCGGCGGCCAGCCGCCCTGCTCGTCGCGGGTCGCCCCGACCTTGGTCACGATGTGCAGGTCCGCCGGGTACGGGTGCAGCGCCTCCCGGATGAGCTGGTTGGTGATCCGCGGCCCGTACGCGTCGGCGGTGTCGATGTGGGTGATGCCGAGCTCGACGGCCGCGCGGAGGACGGCGACGGCGCCGTCACGGTCGGCGGGCGGCCCCATGACCCACGGGCCGGCGAGCTGCATGGCGCCGTAGCCGAACCGGCTGACGGTCAGATCCCCCAGCGTCCAGGTGCCGCCGGGAAGTGCAGTGGACGACATGCGTGCTCCTCTGTTCTGCTGCCTGACAGGTGCCGCTCCACTCTCAGGGGGTAACTTCCTATTGGGAAGTACGCACCTCAAGGTGCGTAACACACCCGGCGGTTGGAGGAACGGCCGATGGCGACGACGACGGCGGCGCAGCAGCGGGCACAGACCAAGGCGGACTACGACGCCTTCCTCGCGGTGTGCCCGAGCCACAAGCTGCTCGAGCGGATCTCCGGCAAGTGGGTCGCGCTGATCCTGACCGCCCTGGGCAGCGGCCCGGACTGCGGCGGCGACCCCCGCCCGATGCGCTACTCGGAGCTGTCCCGCCTGCTCGCCGGCGTCAGCCAGAAGATGCTCACCCAGACGCTGCGCGCACTGGAGCGCGACGGCCTGATCAGCCGCACCGTGACGCCGACCGTCCCCGTCACGGTCTCCTACGAGCTGACGGACCTGGGCCTGTCGATGTACGGCCTGGTCCGCGGCCTGAAACTGTGGGCACAGGACCACATGGACGACGTGCTCGCCCACCGTGCTTCGTACGACGAAACGACCGCCTGAAGGATGCCGCAGTGGACGGACCGGGAACCGGTTCGGGTTGACGGACCGACCAGGATTTCGCGGTAAACCGGGCTAATCCGGCGCGCAACGGGGTGCTGATACATATTCGCGGACATCGGTGCCACCCGTCCGTCGCGCGGCGCATCGGGGCACGTCAACGCGGTCGCCCGAAAAGTTTTCGGCCAGCGTTCACAGAAAGATGGCTGTCACGCTGGTAACAAGCGGCTCGAACGGCTGAAACGAACCGTTGACACGGCCGCAATGTGTTGCCACCATTCCCGAAAAGGTTTTCGACAATAGGGTGGGTGGTCGATGGTTCGCCGGGTGCTGGCCGTGCTCGTCGTGGCGGCCGTGGTCCTCACCGGGTGCACGGCCGGCCCGAGGCCCACGCCGTCGCCGCCCGTCGACGGCGCCGACAGCGGGGGCCGGCTCGCGCTGTGGACCCGGTCGCAGCTGGAGGTGCAGGCGACCCTGCTCGTCGACGCGTACAACGCGACCCACACCAACCAGGTCGAGCTGACCCTCGTGCCCGACCTGCCGGCCCGCGTCGACGCCGCCGCAGGCACCGGTGCGCTGCCCGACCTGGTCGCCGGGCCCGTCGCCGACGTGCCGGGCTGGACGGGTCGCCGGCTCTACCAGGACCTGGACGGCAGGATCGCGCGGCTGCCCTTCGCCGCGCAGCTCGACGAGCCGTCGGTGCGGGCCGGGACGAAGGACGGCGCCCGGCACGCGCTGCCGTTCGTGCTCAACCGGCTGGGTGCCGACGGCATCGGCATCTCCCGCGACTCCAGAAAGGCCGACCAGGCCTGGAACTTCATCGCCTGGGTGCTCTCCGAGGAGGCCCAGATCCAGGTGCTCGCCCGCAACGGGGACGCGGTCGCGCGGGCCGACCTGCACGCCAACGAATTCGCAACCCCGCAGAAAGGTGCCAGCTCGTGAGATCCCGCGCCGCGGCCGCCGCCGCGATCGCCGGCCTGCTGCTGACCGCCCTCACCCCGATGCCGGCGAACGCCGCGCCCAACACCGCCACCCCCTACCCGACCTTCACCGGCAGCGCCGACCCCGTGCCGGACGAGCGGACCGGATACCACGCCCGCAACCAGCTCCAGGCGATCTTCGACGCCGACGTCGCGGCCGGGGCGGGATCCGCCCCCGGCAACGACTTCTGGATCGACCGCATGCTCGCCCGCACCGGCAACCAGCCGGGCGGCTCCAACGGCGACGCCAACCAGTACCTGTTCAGCCGGGGCCGGGCCGCGTTCATGAAGACGCACACCCCGGGCGTGCTCGGCTTCGGCGGCGAGGTCGCCTACATCGAGTCCATCGCGGGCGGCCAGGGCGCGTACACCATCACCGCCTCCGTCAACGGCACCGACCTCGCGCTGACCGAGGACGTCACCGCGCGCCGGCAGACCCCGAGCTACTTCCGCACGGTGTTCACCAACGCGGCGAACGGGCTGCGGGTCACCGAGACGAAGTTCATCACCGATGCCAACGTCGCCGTGACGAACCTGGAGCTGGCCAGCACCAACGGCGCGGCCAAGACCGTCACCCTGACCGCGGGCTCGGCGTTCGCCAGGACGGTCGCGGACGACAGCGGCGAGCTGACCGGCGCGGCCCGCGCGTTCAACCAGCTCACCACGCTCTTCCCGCGCTTCTCCGGCGACGGGTTCAGCGCCGTCGACGGCACCCTCAGGCAGGCGGTCGCGGTCCCGGCGACCGGCGCCGCCACGACGAAGGTGCAGCTGGGCTTCGTCACCAGGGAGCAGCCGGCGTCGGCGGCGGAGTACGCGCGCTACCGGGCGCTGTCCCCGGCGGCGGCCTACACCGACCAGGTCACCCGGTACAACCGGTGGTGGGCCGACAACGTGCCCTACCTGGACACGCCCGAGAACAACATCGACAAGACGCTGTTCTACCGCTGGTGGCTCATGCGGTACAACTTCCTCGACGCCGACCTGCCGGGCAACGACTACCAGTTCCCGACGTCGATGGAGGGCGTGCTCGGCTACAACAACGCGATCGTGCTGACGGTCGGCATGTTCGTCGACGACCTCAAGTACTTCCGCGACCCCGTCTACTCCTACGGCCCGTGGGTCTCCGCCGGCGAGGTGTCGAAGAGCTCGAAGTACGTCGACAACCCCGGCGACCCGGCGAACTGGTCCAACTCCTACACCGAGTACATCTCCGAGGCCGCCTGGCGCTCGTACCAGCTGCACGGCGGGCCGAAGGCGATCGCCCGGAACCTCGCCGGCTACGCCGAGAACGACGTGAAGGGGCTGCAGCAGGCGTACGACTTCGACGGCAACGGCCTCATCGAGTACAACTGGGGCGCCATGACGGGCAACGACGCCGACGCGGTGTCGTTCCACTGGAAGCCCGGCTACATGGACCGCACCGAGAACGCGTACCTGTACTCCAACGCGAAGGCCGCCGCGGCCGCGTACCGCACCGCCGGCGACACGGCCAAGGCCGTGGAGATGGAGGCGTTCGCCGCACGGATCAAGGCGGCCGTGCTGCAGTACCTGTGGGAGCCCGCCCGCAGCACCCCCGACGAGATGGGGCTCAGCGGCAACCTGCTCAAGCACCGCCTGGTCGCCGGCAACCAGCTCGTGCCGTGGAAGGAGATCAACAACTACTACCCGTTCTCGGTCGGGCTGATGCCGAAGCCGGGCGACGCCGACTACACCCAGCCCTACGTCGAGGCGCTGCGGCTGTTCGGTGACGGCGCGCAGTACCCGATCTTCCCGTTCACCACCGCCAACCAGGCCGACAAGGCCGCGGCCGCGGCGGCGGGGGAGCCGGGCAGCAACAACTTCTCCGTCATCAACTCCACGGTGACGTTCCGGATGTTGTCGTCGGTACTGCGGAACTACCCGACGAGCGCCATCGACGCCACCTGGTACAAGAAGCTGCTGTACTGGAACGCCTGGGCGCAGTACCAGAACAACGGCGACAACCGTTACCCGGACCAGAACGAGTTCTGGGCCGACGGCTCGGCGGACGCCGGCACGATCGGCTACCGCTCCTGGATCCACCACACGATCCTGGGCGCCACCAACTTCACCGTCATCGAGGACGCGATGGGCCTGCGCCCGCGCGCCGACGCGAAGGTGGAGCTCGACCCGATCGACATCGGCTGGGACCACTTCACCGCCAACAACATCCGCTACCGCGACCGCGACCTCAGCATCGTCTGGGACGCGCCCGGCGGCACGCGGTACTACGGCACCGGCGTCCCGGAGGGCTACTCCGTCTACCTCGACGGGCAGCTCGCGTTCACCGCGGACCGGCTCGGCAAGCTCGTCTACGACCCGGCCACCGGCACGGTCGAGGCCGCGCCCGGCGTGCAGGTGCTCGCCCACACCGCGATCGCGGTGAAGGCGCCGCAGGACGTCACCTACGCCGCCGACGCCCGGATCGTCGACGTGATGGCCAAGGCGGGCGCCGACATCAGCCCCGCCAGCACCGGCTCGGAGAACTTCGCCCAGGGCCGCCCGGCCACCGCGACGTTCTCGGCGGCGGGCCGCGCCCCGGCCGGCGCCGTCAACGGCACGACCGTCAACGAGCCCTTCTGGGGCACCGCCGGGTCGCCGAACGCGACCGACTCGATCGACGTCGACCTGCAGGGCGAGCGGTCGATCGACGACGTGCGGGTGTACTTCTACAACACCACGACGACCGCGACGGTCCAGGGCTACGCGCCGCCGGCCCAGTTCACGGTGTCGTACGACGACGGCTCCGGCTGGAAGCTGGTCCCGCAGGAGTTCCGGGCGCCCGCGTATCCGCGCGGCAACCTCAACCAGGTCCGGTTCCCCGCCGTCCAGGCGAAGAAGCTGCGCATCACCGTGCAGCACGCGCCGGGCGCGAAGACCGGCGTCAAGGAGGTGCAGGCGTTCGGCACCGGCGTCGCGGCACCGGCGGCCGTGAACCACCCGCCGCTGGCCGACGCGTGGCTGGACTCCTCCTACAGCCAGGCCGGCTCGGCCCGCCTCATCGGCCTCGCCCAGGACGACGGGGACCCGGGCGCGGCGCTGACCTCGGCGTGGACGGTCGCCGACGGGCCCGACGGCGGGTCCGTCGCCTTCGACCCCGCGAACGCGCCGGGCACCGTGGCCCGGTTCACGAAGTCCGGCCGGTACACGCTGCGCCTGACCGTCTCCAACGGCCAGGCGACGTCCACCAAGGACGTCGTGGTCAACGCGACGGCGCTGGCCGAGGGTGAGATCAACGTGGCGTCGACCGCGACCCCGTCGGCGAGCTTCACGGCCGGCTGGAACGCCGTCAACGCCGTCAACGACGGCAAGCCCGCGCTCTTCAGCGGCGGCGCGCAGACCGACCTGTGGGGCACCTGGACCGGCAGCGAGCCGGCCACCCGCTGGCTGCAGTACGACTTCCCGTCGGCGGTGCGGGTCGACCGCGCCTCGATCGACTTCTGGTCCGACAGCACCACCGGCGGATCCGGCGTCGCGGTGCCGAGGTCGTGGAAGCTGCAGTACTGGGACGGCACCGCCTGGCAGGACGTGACCAACGCGGCCGGCTTCGACCCGGCGGTGCGCGGACGGACCAACCCGGTCACGTTCGACCCGGTCACCACGACCCGGCTGCGGGCCACGTTCAACGCGCTGCCCAACGCCGCCGGCACCGCGTACTCGGCGGTCGGCGTCTCCGAGTGGCGGGTCTTCGCCGCCGCCGCGAGCTCCGTGCGGGGCGTCGACGCGCGGACCCAGGTCGGCGTCGTGCCCACCCTGCCGTCCACGGTGGACGTCACCTACGCCGACGGCACCACGCTGCCGGTCGCGGTGGCCTGGGGCGCGATCGACCCGGCGAAGGTGGCGGCGGTCGGCGACTTCACGGTCTCCGGCTTCGTCGCCGGCACCACGCTCACCGCCACCGCCCACGTCTGGGTGCGCGGCCCCGACCCGGTGCAGATCAACACGATCGACCCGGTCGCCGTGCAGACCAAGGTCGGCGTCGCGCCGCGGCTGCCGGCCGGGGTCACCGTCGGCTACAACGACGGCTCCCGGCAGAGCGGCATCGCGGTCACCTGGGCGGCGATCGACCCCGCGAAGTACGCGGCGGCCGGCACCTTCGAGGTGAGCGGCCAGGTCGCCGGCACCGACAAGACGGCCGCCGCGACCGTCACCGTCGGCAGCGGCGGGCCGAGCGACACCGCCCCGCCGGTCGCGGCGCTGGCCGCCGACCCGGCCCCGGCGAGCGGCTGGACGACGGCCAACGTCACGGTGACCGCCACGGCGACCGACAACGCCGACCCGTCGCCGAAGCTCGAGCTCGCCGTCGGCACCGGCGCGTTCCAGGCCTACACCGGACCGGTCACGATCACGGCGGAGGGCTCGACGACCGTGCGGGCACGGGCCACCGACAAGGCCGGCAACGTCTCCGCGGTGACGGAGCGGACGGTCGGCATCGACCGGACCGCGCCGACCGCCACCGCGGCGCTCGACCCGGCCAGCCGCGCCGTGAGCATCACCGGCGCCGACGCGCTGTCCGGCGTTGGGGCGGTCCAGTTCCGGCTCACCGTCGGCGGCGTGGTGACCCAGGACTGGACGACCGCGAGCGGCGCCGTCCCGATCGGCTCGCCGGCCACCACGGTCGACTACCGGGCCGTGGACAAGGCCGGCAACACCTCCGCCGTCGGCACGCTGCAGGTCGCGGCGGGTCAGGCGCCGGTGAACGTGGCCCGCACGGCGACGGCGTCCGCGTCGTACACCCCGGGCTGGGTCACCGCCGACAACCTCAACGACGGGGTCCAGCCCACCGGGCCGGTCGGGCCGAACACCGACGTGTGGAACACCTGGCCGCAGGTCGGCGAGCAGTGGATCCAGCTGGACTGGTCCGGGCCGGTCACCGTCGACCGCTCGCGGATCTGGTTCACCCAGGACGTCGACGAATCCGGCGCCGGGGTGGCCCCGCCGAGCGGCTGGAAGCTGCAGTACTGGACCGCCGCCGGCGCCTGGGCCGACGTCGAGCAGCCAACGGCGTACGGCACCTCCGCCACGGAGTGGAACACCGTGACGTTCACGGCGGTCACGACCACGAAGCTGCGGGCGCTGCTGACCGCGAGCGGGACCGAGGAGGGCAAGGGCGCACCCGGTGTGCAGGAGTGGGAGGTGTACGACGTGCCGGGCACCCCGGCGCCGCAGTACCACGTCGAGGTCCAGGCGAAGACGCAGTGCATCGCCGGCACCGCCTACGTCTCCGTCACCGCCCGCAACGCCGACAGCCAGACGCTCACGGTCGAGCTGGTCACGCCGTACGGGACGCGGACGGTGACCGGGGTCGCCCCGGGCAGGACCGCCTACCAGTCGTTCAACGCCCGCACCGCCGCGGTGCCGGCCGGCACCGTCACGGTGAAGGTCACCGGCTCCGGCGGCAGCGCCGAGATCAAGGCCCCCTACACCGCCTCCACCTGTTAGGACGGCAACTGTTGAAACCCCTCCGCCTCGCGGCGGTGGCGGGGATCGTGCTGGCCGGGCTGCTCGTCAGCCCGGCCGGCCCGGCCCACGCCGCCGGCTCCTCCACGTTCACGCATCAGGGCAACCCGATCCTGGCCGACGGCAGCTACTACTCGGCCGACCCGGCCCCGCTGGTCGCCGGCGACGACCTGTACATCTACACCGGCCACGACGAGGCCGGGCCGACCACCAACGACTTCCAGATGAACGAGTGGGGCGCGTTCCGCACCGGCGACGTCCAGAGTGGACAGTGGACCCACTTCCCGTCGCTGGCCCGCCCGGAGACGCTGTTCGCGTGGGCCACGCCCGGGCGGGCGTACGCCGGGCAGGCCGTCCAGGGCCCCGACGGGCGCTACTACTGGTACCTGCCGGTCAGCGAGCGCACCAGCACCGCCGCCGACAAGTTCGCGATCGGCCTGGCCGTGTCCGACAGCCCGGCCGGGCCGTGGACCGACTACCTCGGCGGCCCGCTCATCTCGCAGCGGGTGCCCACAACCAATGACATCCAGAACATCGACCCGACCATCCTCGTCGAGAACGGCCACGTCTACGTCTACTGGGGTACCTTCGGCCAGCTGCGGATGCTCGAGTACGCCGCCGACATGAAGACCCCGGTCGGCACCCAGCGGACCGTCACCGGGCTCACCGGCTTCTTCGAGGCGCCGTGGCTCTTCGCCCGCAACGGCACGTACTACCTGGCCTACGCCGGCAACAACGCCGGCCCGACCTCGCCGTGCACCCCGGCGAACTACCACGCGTGCATCGCCTACGCGACCGCGTCGTCGCCGGCCGGGCCGTGGACCTACCGCGGCACCGTGCTCGCGCCGGTGTCCTCGACGACCAGCCACCCGGGCATCATCCAGTTCAAGGGCCAGTGGTACCTCACGTACCACACCGCGGACGCCGCGGGCGGCGGGCACTTCCGCCGCTCCGTCGCCATCGACCCGGTGGAGTGGGACGACACCCAGTCCCCGCCGCGGATGAAACCGGTCGTCCAGACGCCGGTGAAGCAGCGCGACCGCACCCCGCGGGCGAACATCGCCCAGGAGGCGAAGGTCACCGTCTCCAACGACCCGGTGCCGACCCAGTACTGGGTGAAGGCGCTCAACGACGAGATCGTCCGCGCCAACCCGCTCCCGCCGGATATGTGGGGCACCTGGACCGGGAACAACCCCGCGCAGCAGTGGGTGCAGTACACGTGGGACCAGCCGATGCGGGTCAGCGGCTCGCAGATCGACTTCTGGAACGACCAGCCGCAGGGCAGCGGCGTCGGCGTCGCAGCCCCGGCGCGGTGGCGGATCCAGTACTGGAACCTCGCCGCCGGGCAGTGGGCCGACGTGCCCGACCCCAGCGGATACCCCACGTCGACCGCCGGCCCGCAGGCCACCACCTTCGACCCGGTCACCACCACCCAGGTGCGGGCCACGTTCGACGCCTCGACCAACGGCAGCACCTACTCGGCCGTCGCCGTCGAGGAGTGGAAGGTCCTCGCCGCGCAGCCGGCGCAGGTCACCGCGCCGGCGGTCACCGTCGAGGTCGGCGAGACCGAGCTGCCCGGCACCGTCCCGGTCACCTTCGGCGCCGAGACGCTGCGGGTGCCGGTGTACTGGGACCCGGTCACCGCCGCCGACGTCGCCGAGCCGCGCCGGTTCACGGTGCAGGGCACGGTGCTCGGGTACGCCGCCGGGAAGGTCGCGGCCGAGGTGACCGTGGTCTCGCCCGGCGACACCGCCGGGGACGTGACGGCGCCGACGGTGACGCTCACCCCGAGCGGCGGCGCCGGGACCGGCGGCTGGTTCCGCTCCACGGTCAAGGTGCGGGTCGCGGCCGTCGACGACCGCGGCGGGCGGATGACGCTGGAGTCCACGGTGGACGGTGGCAGCGCGGTGAGCGCGTCGCCGGTGCGGTACACCGACGTCACCGTGACCGGCGACGGGCAGCACACCGTCACCGCGACCGCCACCGACCGGGCCGGGAACGTCTCCGCCCCGGCGAGCCTGCCGGTGCGCATCGACGCCACCGCCCCCACCGGCACGGCCACCGTCGACGGCCGGTCCGTGACGCTCGCCGCGTCCGACGCCACCTCCGGCGTCGCCCGCATCGAGTACGCGATCGACACCGGCGCGTGGACGGCCTACACTGGCCCGATCGCCGCGCCCGACGCCGCGAAGCACACGGTGTCGTTCCGGGCCGTGGACAACGCCGGCAACGTCGAGGCCGCGAAGACGGCCACCATCCCGGCCGACCTGTCCGGGCCGCTGACCGGCAACGTCGCCGCGATCGCGACGCCGGCAGCGTCGTACACCGCGGCGTGGAACAGCGTCGCCGCGCTCAACGACAACGCCGACCCGGCCGTCCCGGCCCAGGCGCAGCTCTGGGGCACCTGGTCCGGCAGCCGCCCGGCGACGCAGTGGGTGCAGTACGAGTGGGCGCGGCCGATCCGGCTCACCGGTGCCGAGCTGAAGTTCTGGAAGGACTCCGCGCGCGGCACCGGCGACGGCGTCGCCGAACCCGACGGGTGGAAGCTGCAGTACTGGGACGGCGCCGCCTGGCTCGACGTCGCCGCCGCCGGCACCTACGGCACGTCCACGACGGCGTTCAACACCGTGTCGTTCACCCCGGTGACGACCAGCCGGCTGCGGGCGACCATCAACGCCAACGGCAACGGCACCACGTTCTCCGCGGTGGCCGTCACCGAGTGGCGGGTCTTCGCCGACGACCCCGGCACCCACCCGGTCAGCGTCCCGGTCACCGTGACCGTCCAGCCCCGGTGCATCGCCGGCACCGCGTACCTCGCCGTGCAGGCGCGCAACGACCACGACGCTGCCGTGAGCATCGCCGTGGAGTCCGCCTACGGCAACCGGACGTTCCCGGCCGTCGCCCCGGGCGCCAACGCCTACCAGTCCTTCGCGGTCCGCGCCGCGTCGGTCCCGGCCGGCACCGTCACCGTCCGTGCCACCGGCACCGTCGGCGGGGCGACCGTCACGACCATCGTCACCGCCGATCACGGCACCCTCACCTGTTAGGAGCAGCATGAACGCACGCGCTCGACTGCACGTGGCCACCGCGGCCGCGGTGCTGGCCGGGACCGCCGCCTTCCCCGGCGTCGCCACCGCGGCCCCTGGGGACCCCGGGGACTCCAGCGACATCCAGGTCTCCGTCGACATCCCCGTCATCCACCAGCCCGGCGTGCTGGCCCTCACCGTCGCCGGCAACGCCGTCACCCTGTCGGAGAACGGCTCCACCGCCCTGGTGCGGCAGTTCACCGGCACCCTGCCGACGGTCACCGTCACCGACACCCGCACCGCGCAGGAGATCCCGGCCGGGGCCGCGTGGGCGGTGCTGGGCACGTCGAGCGACTTCGCCGGCACGGCCGGGCAGCCCGTGATCTCCGCCGGCCACCTCGGCTGGCGGCCGCGGCTGATCGACGGCGGCGGCACCGGCCAGGTCGCGGAGGGCGAGGAGGTCGTGACCGTCCTGGACGACCCGACCCAGCCGGGCAACAACGTCGGCCTCACCGACCAGGAGCTGCTGGTGTCCACGTACGACTCGGCCGCGGTCACCGGCGGCTCCTACGACGTGAACGCCGACCTGTTCCTGCGCACCCCGGCCGACGTCGCTGCCGGCTCCTACCACGCGACCGTGACCATCTCCCTGTTCGAGTAGATGAACCCCCGAAACGCGAGTCGGGCCGCGGCGGTGCTCGCCGCGGCCCTGGCCGTCCCCCTGCTACCGGCCCCCGCGTTTGCCGACGCCGTCACGTGGACGGTGCAGCCCGCCACCGAGGCCGGCCCCGACGGCCGCCGCTGGGTCGAACGGACCCTCGACCCGGGCCAGGCCGTCACCGAGCACCTGGCCGTGCGCAACATCGGCACGGCGTCGACCGTCTTCGCCCTGACCGCCGCCGACGGCTACCTCACCGACAAGGGCCGCTTCAACATGCTCCCCACCGACCAGCGCTCCAAGGACGGCGGCACCTGGATCACCGTGCAGCGCAGCGTCACCGTCGGCCCCAACGAGACCAAGGTTGTGCCCTTCACCATCACGGTGCCCCGCGACGCCGCCCCGGGCGACCACCCGGCCGGCATCGCCGCGTCGGTGCTCAGCAGCTCCGGCACGGTGTCGGTGGACAGCCGGGTCGGCTTCCGGGTCATGCTGCGGGCCAGCGGCACCGTCACCCCGGCGGTCGCCGCCGGCCGCCTCACCGTGCGCTACGAGCGGTCGTGGAATCCGCTGCGCTCCGGCACCGTCCACATCGGATACTCCACCACCAACACCGGCAACGTCCGGGTCGAGCCGCACGCCCGCGCCGAGGTCTCCGAGCTGTTCGGGGCCAACGTCCGGGCCCGCGACGCCGGCGGCGGCGAGCTGCTGCCCGGCGGGGCCCGCACCGACGAGGCGACCGTCCACGGCGTGTGGGCGCTGGGCCGCGTCCGGACCGCGGTCACCGTCACCGGCGCCGGCCCGCCCGTCACCGTCGCGGTGAGCTCCTGGCTCATGCCGTGGCCGCAGCTGCTCGTCGTCCTGACACTCGTCGCGCTGGTCCTCGCCTGGCGCCTGCTCCGCCGCCGCTACGACCGGCTGCTGGAGCGGGCCCGCCAGGAAGGCCGGCGCTCCGCGGAAGGAAGTACATGACCGCCTTCAACCGTCGCACGTTGCTGCGGACCTCGGCGCTGGGCGCCGCGACCGCCGCGCTCGCACCGGAGCTCGGCGCGGCACCGGCGTCGGCCGCGCCGGCACCGCAGGCCGGCGCCGGCTCAACCGCTGCCGCCGCGCCGCCCCAGCCCGGGCCCGGCGGCACCGCGCCCGTCCGCCCGTTCCAGCTCGGCGAGGTCCGGCTCGGCGCCGGGCTGCTGCAGGAGAAGCGCGACCGCACGAAGGCGTTCCTGCGCGCCTACGACGAGCGCCGGTTCCTGGTGCTGTTCAACAACCAGGCGGGCCGGCCGAACCCGGCGGGCGTCGCGGTGCCGGGCGGCTGGGAGGACGGCGGGCTGCTCAGCGGCCACTGGGCCGGGCACCACATGACCGCCCTCGC
The DNA here is from genome assembly GCF_040654975.1 of Dactylosporangium sp. NPDC050588. Lineage (NCBI taxonomy): Bacteria > Bacillati > Actinomycetota > Actinomycetes > Micromonosporales > Micromonosporaceae > Dactylosporangium > Dactylosporangium sp. NPDC050588. Next base: position 29,772 of record NZ_JBFAJA010000064.1, read on the forward strand.
GCAGGCGTACGCCGACCAGGGCGAGGCCGTCTACAAGGCCAAGCTCGACTGGATGGTGGGCGAGCTGGCCGCGTGCCAGGCCGCCATCACCGCGCGGATGGGCACCGAGCCGGGCGGCGGCGGGGAGCAGCCGCCGCCGTCGATCGGGCGGGTGCCGGGCCGCTTCGGCACCGCGCTCAAGCTCAACGGCACCAGCAAGGCGCAGTACTGCACCCTGCCCCAGGAGGCGATCAACCAGCTCACCGACTTCACCATCGCGGTCTGGGTCAACCTCGCCTCCACGGCCGGCTGGACCCGGCTCTTCGACTTCGGCCAGAGCACCGCCGTGAACATGTTCCTGACCCCGCGGGCCGGCGTCACCGGCAACGTGCCGCGCTTCGCCATCACCGTCGGCGGCTCCGGGCAGGAGCAGCGGATCAACGGCTCCGCCGCGCTGCCGGTCAACCAGTGGGTGCACCTCGCGGTGACGCTGTCGGGCACGACCGGCACGCTGTACGTGGACGGGCAGCCGGCCGGCACCAACACCGCCATGACGCTCAACCCGACCAGCCTCGGCAACCCGGGCAACCGGTGGATCGGGCGGTCGCAGTACGGCGACCCGTTCCTGGACGCCACCGTCGACGAGCTGCACATCTTCGACCGGGCGTTGAGCCAGGCCGAGCTGGCGACGTTGCTGGAGTCCCCGGCCGGGAGCACCGGCGGCGGCAACATCGCGTGGTACCGGTTCGACGAGGCCGGCGGCACCGCGCTCAAGGACGCCTCGCCCAACGGCCGCGACGCCGGTATCGTGGCCGCCTCGACGGCCGGCGCCGCGGACTGGGTGCCGACGTTCGCGGGCTACCTCGGCGCGATCCCGGAGGACGCGGTGCTACGGCTCGGCCCGCCCCGCTGGGCGGTCTACGGCGGCAACGCCGAGACGAACACGTGGGCGCCCTGGTACACCCAGCACAAGATCATGCGCGGGCTGCTCGACGCGTACTACCACACCGGCAACGCCCAGGCGCTCGAGGTCGTCACGAAGATGTCCGGCTGGGCGCACCTGGCGCTCACCGTCGGGGACAAGAACCACCCCGGCTACCCGGGCCCGCTGACCCGCGACGACCTCAACTACATGTGGGACCTGTACATCGGCGGCGAGTTCGGCGGCGCCAACGAGGTCTTCCCCGAGATCTACCAGCTCACCGGCGACGACCGGCACCTGCAGACGGCGAAGTGCTTCGACAACCGCGAGTCGCTCTTCGGCGCGTGCGTGGAGGACCGCGACATCCTCGTCGTCACCCCGCAGCAGCGGCCGGGCCGGCGCCGCGCCGAGCGCCTGCACGCCAACACCCACGTGCCGCAGTTCATCGGCTACCTGCGGGTCTTCGAGCAGGGCGGGGGAGCGGAGTACTTCACCGCCGCGAAGCACTTCTACGGCATGGTGGTGCCGCACCGCATGTTCGCCCACGGCGGCACCGGCGGCAACTACCCGGGCTCCAACAACAACCTCGAGCTGTTCCAGAACCGCGGCAACATCGCCAACGCGGTGGCGACCAGCGGCGCGGAGACCTGCACGACGTACAACGTGATGAAGCTGGCCCGCAACCTGTTCCTGCACGAGCAGGACCCGGCGTACATGGACTACTACGAGCGGGCGCTGCTGAACATGATCCCCGGGTCGCGGGCCGACACCACGTCCACCGGTGACCCGCAGGTGACCTACTTCCAGCCGGTCGCCTCCGGCACCGTGCGCAGCTACGGCAACACCGGCACCTGCTGCGGCGGCACCGGCCTGGAGACCCACACCAAGTACCAGGAGGGCATCTACCTCAAGTCGGCCGACGGCGGCACGCTGTGGGTCAACCTCTACCTGCCCTCGACGCTCACCTGGGCCGAGAAGGGCTTCACCGTCACGCAGGCGACGGCGTTCCCGCGTGAGGACCGCACCAGGCTGACGGTCGACGGCGCCGGGCCGCTCGACCTGCGGCTGCGGGTGCCCGGCTGGGCGCGGCGCGGCTTCACCGTCACGGTCAACGGCGCCGAGCAGCACCTGGACGCGCGGCCCGGCTCGTACGTGACGCTGCGCCGCACCTGGAGCCCGGGCGACGTGGTGGAGATCCGGATGCCGTTCAGCGTCCGCGTCGAGCGGGCCGCCGACCGGCCCGACACGCAGGCGCTGTTCTGGGGGCCGCTGCTGCTGCAGATCCTCGGCAACCCGGGCGGCGGGGCGTGGCGGGAGCTGTCGCTGTACCGCTTCCTGAAGCGCGACGGCGACTACGGCCGCGCGGCCGTCACGGCCGGGGCGGTCACGGCGGCCGGCGACCAGACGTTCGCGGCGGGCGGGTTCACCCTGCGGCCGTACCACATCGCCGACGGGCAGGCCGCGTCGTCGTACTTCCGGCGGGTCGAGCCGACGATCGTCTTCGGCTCGGCCGACACCGGCGTGCCCAACCGCAAGCGCGACGACGGGCTGCCGCGCTACGACGTGCCCGTCACCGGCGTCACGTCGCCCGGCACCGACGGCCCGACGTTCCTGGACCTGCTGTGGGACCGGGCGCCGTTCGCGACGCACGCGCAGTTCGTCGCCGCCGTCACCGAGCTGGCCGGGGCGCTGCTGAGCGCGGCGGAGCGGGACACGGTGGTGGCGGCGGCGGTCGCGGCCGAGCGGGAGCTGGCGACCGGGCCGGCGCTCGCCGTCGAGGTCGAGGCGCGCACGCAGCGCATCGGCGCGACGGTGTTCGTGTCGGTCAACGCGCGCAACGCCGATCGGGTGCCGCTCACGTTGGAGCTCGTCACGGTGTACGGGTCGCGCACGGTCACCGGGGTGGCGCCCGGCAGGTCGGCGTACCAGTCGTTCAACTCCCGCCTCGCGTCGGTCCCGGCCGGCACGGTGACGGTCACGGCCACCGGCGTGGTCGACGGGCAGACGGTCACGGCGCAGGTCGAGGCCGCGTACACCTGATGAAAGTTTCGGGTCCCGGGACGCGCACGGCGGGCGTCCCGGGGCCTTTGCCGTTGCCGCCGGGGTGCGGCTTAAGGGTCCGAAAAGCAAGCGCAAACGGAGACTTCAGTTGCCCCGAAAAGGTTTTCGGGGCAGGGTGGGGTGCCATGACCCCCATCAATCTCCGATCGCGCCGGCTGTGGCTGGCGCCGCTGGTCGCGCTCGTCGTGATCGCCGGGGTGCTCGTCGCCCTGCAGACCCGGCCGGCCGCCGCCGCCGCGAAGTCGCTCTACATCCCCGCCCGCTGGACCCAGACCGGCGAGGTGCCGTGGGCCCAGAACCGCACCCGGGAGTCGACGAACTTCATCCTGCTGTGGGGCGAGAAGTCGGGCACCAACCCGGCCTCGGCGCCCTCGCCGTACAACTTCGACCCGAACAGCATCATCACCCAGCTGGAGAACCTGTACTCGTTCTACGTGAACACGATGCAGTTCACGCCGGAGCAGGGGCTGCTCGCCCAGTACAAGATCATCGTGATCGTGACGAACACGTGGAACCGCACCGAGCTCAACGCCTGGGCGACCGGCGGCTCCGTCGACGGCAAGGTCGGCGTCATCAACATCGACCCCAAGGCCGCACTGCCCGGCTCCTGGGGCCTCGCGCACGAGCTCGGGCACGTGTTCCAGAACTACACGTTCCTGGGCCGCTCCGGGTACGGCTTCACCGACGCAAGCGCGGGCACCTTCTGGGAGACCAGCGCGGAGTTCATGGCCATGCAGGCGCTGCCCACCACCGCCGCGGGCGACCTGAGCCGCTGGCTGCGCTCGGAGAACCTGTACTACAGCTCCAGCCGCCACCACTACGGCAACTGGATGCTGATGCAGTACATCAAGGACCGCGACGGGCTCGCGATGTTCAACCGCATCTGGAACGAGGCTCGCAACAATGAGCATCCACTGGAGACGTACCGGCGAATCACCGGCATCACCCAGACCGAGCTGAACCGGCGCGTGGGCGAATACGCGACCCGCACCGTGACCTACGACTTCGGCAACAAGTCGACGCTGATGCCGTTCATCAACGGGGTGTACGGCGCGGGCTTCCTCAACAACGCCTACAACGGCGGCAGCGTCGAGGCGGTCGACGCCTCGCTCGGCCACTACCGCATCAACGCCCGCGTCGCCCCGTCCGACTACGGGTTCAACAAGATCAAGCTGGTGGCGGCGGCCGACGGCGGGCTCGTCAGGGTCCGGCTCAAGGGCCACGCCGAGACCGGCGCCACCGGCTGGACCTTCGGCCTCGTCGCCGTGCGCAACGGCACACCGCGGTACTCGCCGCTGACGACCGGCACCGACGGCCAGATCGACTTCCAGCTGCAGGCCGGCGAGCGCGACGTGTGGCTCGTCGTCACCGGCACCCCGTCCGCCGTGCCGCACTACGCGTTCCTCGACGGCTACCCCAAGGCGCGGCGCTTCCCCTACGAGTTCCGCGTCGCCGGCGCGGCGCCGTCGGGCTTCGAGCCCGGCTACGTGAAGCCGGCCGCCACCAACGGCGGGCACTGGCACAGCAACGGCGGCGGCTGGGTCGCCGGCAACGCCAGCGTCGCCGCCACCGCCTACGTCGGGCCGAAGGCGGCGGTCTTCGCCGGCACGGTCACCGGCAACGCCCGCATCGAAGGCCTCGGCTGGGTCAACGGCGGCACCGTCGGCGGCAACGCCGTCGTCAAGGACAACGCGCTCATCCAGAACGGCGCCAACCTCTCCGGCAGCATCGTGGTCGGCGGCGACGCCGAGTTCGCGATCGCCTGCTCGTCGGGCACCTACCTGGCGTTCAACCCGGACCGCCGCTGCGACGGCGCCGGCGGCGAGGTCGACGTGAACCCGTCGTTCAGCCCGTTCGCGAGCGCGGACCTCGCCATCGGCGGCACCACCACGCCCCCGCCGACCGGCGGCGTCAACGTGGCCGGCTCCGCGACCCCGTCGGCGTCCTACACCTCGGCGTGGGAGTCCGTCGCCGCCATCAACGACGGCATCGACCCGCCGTCGTCCAACGACACCGTCAACCGCCGCTGGGGCACCTGGCCCAACAGCGGCCAGCAGTGGGCGGAGCTCACCTGGCCGGGCGCCGTGCAGCTCAACAAGGCGCAGGTGTACCTCTTCGACGACAACCAGGGCATCGACCTGCCGTCGAGCTGGAAGCTGCAGTACTGGACCGGCAGCGCCTACGCCGACGTGCCGGGCGCGTCCGCCTACACCGTGACCGCGAACGCGTACAACACGGTCACGTTCACGGCGGTGAGCACCACCCGGCTGCGCGTGGTGCTGCAGTCCAACGGCACCAACTCGGTCGGGCTGCTGGAGGTGAAGGCCTTCACCGCCTGACGCCTTTAATCGAGGCCGGTGCGGCCGGCTGCCCAGTACGCCTTGCCGGTCACCTTGGCGGGCGGCGCGGACCACGTGCGGATCTCCCGCCGGACGGCGTGGACCGTGGCCGCGTTGCCCGTCACGACCAGCCGGTACGGGCCTGCCATGCCGGCTCCCGCGGTCCGCAGCCGGTCGAGCAGGGAGGCAGGCTCACAGACCTCGGCACCCGGCCGCAGGCCGTCCAGCGTCGCCGGCCGATCCGCCTCGAACAGGCACGTGAGCGCGGCACCCGTGGTCTCGAACGCGCCGGCCAGCGCCACGCTGGTGGCGTCGCCGACGAACAGGACCGGGTCCCCGGCGGCCGGCGGATCGATCGACCGGCGCGGCCCCATCAGCTTGACCCGGTCACCGGCCTGGACCCGCCGGAACCAGGCGCTCGCCGGCCCGTCGCCGTGCAGGTAGGCGAGCAGGCTGGTCCGCCCCTCGGTGACGTCCCAGCTCGTGGGCGTGAACGTGCGCAGCCCCCGCCCGGCCCCCGGCGGCCGGATCTGCACCTTGGCCCCGGCCACCCACTTGGCGGCCCGGAACGCCGGCGCCACGAGATCGACCCGGACGAAGTCGTCGCCGACCCCGTCGACGGCGGCGACCTCAGCCTCAGTCAGCAGGGCGGCCTCGGCCATGTCGATCAGTCGACCCGCGATCCCCACAGGGGCTCCTCCCACTCCGGTGCTTGCCCGTATCTTGCAGCACCCGCCCGACGGGGCGTTCAGCGACGGTCTTGAAAGCCGAACGGCGTCTCGTCGAGCAACTACGCCGCCAGCCGCCGGTTCGGCACGGCTCAGCAGGACTTCGCCGCCAGGCTGCAGTGGACCGTGGCCTCGCGCTACTCGGAGGCCAACCACGAGCCAACGGATCGCCGGCGCTGACCTCGTGCCCAGCGCGTCGTGCTCACCGTCAGCGGCTGAACCACAAGCCATCCCACTGCCCTGTAAGGCCTGAACACCGGCCCGGGGCCGCGGGTTCGGTGCCGCTGGTATTGGATACGGGCATGGGATTGGCCAAGGCCCGGCGGATCGCGGCGCGGGCGCACCGGGGACAGCTGTTCGCCGGCGGTGGGCTGCTGCTCGGCCATCTCGAACGCGTGGACCGGATCCTCGCCGGGTCCGGTGCGGGGCCGGACGCGGCCGTCCGGCAGGCGGCGTGGCTGCACCTCGTGCCCGGACGTGGCGTGTCGGCCATGGACCTGGCCCGGGCGGGCGTGCCGCAGCGGGTCGTCCACCTCGTCGAGGCCATGTCGTGGCGCCCGTGGGACGACCGGGCGCGCTTCACGGAGCGGCTCGTGCGGACGCCCGGGGCGGCGGCGATCCGGTACGCGGTGCTCACGGACCTGCACGCCCACCTCGCCGGGCAGCACGCCTACGAGTGGTGGCGAGGGCAGCACGTCCGGCTCGCCGACGCGCTCGGCCTGCCGCACCCGCCGGAGCCCGCGGCCGAGACGGTGGCGCCTGAGCCGCCGGGCCGGGACGGGCACCTCGACGACTACGCGCGACGGCTCGGCGCGATCGGCACCGACGAGGCACTGACGACGCTGCTCGCGGCGTACGAGGCGGAGAAGGCCGGACCGGCGCGGTCATGCTGCCTCAGCGCGTTGCGCGGCGGTGTGCACGCCATCGCCACCCGACCGGCGACGGCGTCGCGCCGGCTCGCCGTCGCGTGGTGGGACTCGGCCGACCCATGGGAGCGCATGGTCGCCGTGGAGGCCCAGGTGGCGAGCGGCGAACCGGTGGACCGTGACCGGCTGCTGGACGTCGTCGAGCGGGAGACGGGGTGGCTGGCCGTGGCCGCGATCCGGGGGCTGACCGGGCCGGCCGGGGACCGGGAGCTCCGCCTGCTCGCGGCGGCAGCCGCCACCGCCGGGCCGGAGCACCGGTGGGTCCGTCGCGCGGCGGTGGACCGGCTGCGGGCGGTCGGCGGGCCGGCGGCCGAGGCCGCGCTGCGCGGCCGGTTCCTCGATCCGATCGAGCCACCGTGGCGGGACGATCCGGGCTGGCTCACCGAGCACGGGGCCGGACACGTCGCGTTCTTCATCGAGAAGACCACGGATCCGGCGTGGGCGGAGTCGGCGCCCCACGCGCTCGGTGAGCTCCGCGCGGTCGAGGCGGTGCCCGCCCTGTGCCGGATGGCGCGGGAAGCTCGGTGGGTGCCGATCGGCCTCATCGCGGCCTTCGGGAAGATCGGTGCACCCGACGCCGTGCCGACGCTGACCGACCTGGCCGGGCACGCGCGCGCCGACGTCCGCGACCACAGCCTCCGGGCGCTGGCACACATCGACGACCCCCGGGTGCCCGACGTCGCCCTCGCGGCCTGCGACGATCCGGACCCCGCGGTCCGCGACCGGGCGGCCCGGGTGCTCACCCGCACCGGTGACCGGCGGCACGTCGGCGCGCTGATCAGGCTGTGCGACACCGCGCACGCCGGCCGGGCGGCGGCGGCGCTGGGCCGCATCGGCGATCCGGCGGCGGTGCCGACGCTGTGGCACGTGTTCCTGACCTCGCCGGACGCCGCGGTCTGGCGCGCCGCCGGCCGCGCGCTCGCCGCCATCCCGGACGCCGCGATGCACCAGTACGGGGTGCCCGGCAGCGACATCTTCCGGCAACGCGCGTACATCTGGATCCTGGGTCACCAGCCGGGCGGGGACGTGCGTCACCGGCTCGCCGGCGCGCTCACCCACGAGGATCCGGGCATGCGGGCGAACGCGGCCGCCGCGGTGGCCCGCCGCGCCGACCGCGACCACCTGCCCGCCGTCCGCGCCCTGCTCGACGACCCGGCGCCGCAGGTGCGGGCCAAGGCGGCCGCGACGCTGCGGGCGCTGGCCGACCCCGACGCCCGCGACCGCCTCGAAGCGCTCCGGTCCTCGGATCCGGACCCCCGGGTCCGCTCCGCCGCGTCCGCCGCAGGACGAGTGGACCCGGACCGCTGACCTGCCGTTCGGCGGCGGCGTCGCGGACGAGACCCGGCTGCGGACCAGTGCCGTGGGGCTACCGCAGCGCGCTGAGGATCGCCGCGGAGGCACCCATCGCCTGCGCGACCCGCAGGGCACTGTGTCCGTGGCCGTCCGGCACGGTCGGGTCGAGGCCAGCCGCCCGCAGCCGTCGGATCAGGGCGACGTCGCCGATGAGGTGGGCCATGTGCAGCAGCGATCGACGCTGCACGCCGCGGACGCCGCGAGGGTCCACCCCGGCGTCCAGGAGCCGGTGCACCTCGGCGACGTCGCCGTGGCCGGCCGCGAGCAGCATGTGGCGGGCGACGATGCGGATCTGCCGCGGCAACGGTCCGGTCCGGGCCGACCAGTTGTCCAGCACGGCGAGGCAGCCGGTCGACCTGCCGCCCAGCGCTTGCAGGGCGCGTTCGCGGCACACGTCGTCCGGGGTGTGGCTCAGCGCCGCCAACCTGCCGTCGCGCCACCCCACGTAGTGCCGGTGGCTGCCGCACTGGACGTGGATGCGCTCGGGCACCCGTACACCGGCCGCCGGGGCATACGGAGTGTCCGGGGCGTCCGGGAACATCGCGGCGCGCACCAGCGGATGCACGGCGCTGATGGGCAGCCAGCCGCAGCGCAGCGCCTCGACGAACCACGGCAGGTTCAAGGCGGTCTCCGGCACCGCCGGCAGGCGCTGCGCACAGCGCCACCTGTCGACCCGCAGCACCGCGCCCGCGCCGCGGCACAGCGTGAGCGTCAGGGCCTGGTCCGGCAGCTGCGGCAGCCGGGTCACCAGGACCGTGCCCGACCTCGCGCCGGCGCCGAGCAGGTCCCAGGCGGCAGGCACGACCAGGCTCATCCGGAGGAACGGCAGCAGCGCCCCGGCAGCGTTGAACGCCGCCGTGACCGTCGGGTCGATCTCGACCCCGGCCGCGCGCCATCCGGCGAGGCGGTCGTCGAGGACCAGCCGTTGCTCCCACTCCGCGGTCGCCGCACGGTCGTGCCCCGCCGGCGCCGTCTGCGGCAGGTCCGCTCGGTCCAGGCGGCGGCCGTCGCGGTGGAAGCCCGGTGTACGGTCGCCGCCGCCCAGCCGGTGCGGCAGCCGCGTGGCGTGGCGCGCGTCCCACAGGTGCCGGCTGCTGTCCCACCGGCTGCGCACCCAGGCGGTGTCGGTCGACAGTCGCAGCCGGTGCGGCCCGTACGTCTCGAAGTGGGGATGCACGACGAGCGCCAGTCCCCTGGGGTACTGCGCCAGCAGCAGTGGCAACTGGACGCCGCGCGCACACTTCAGGCCACCGTCGAGCAGATGCCAGCGGAGCAGATCCGGCGTCAGGTGCCGCAGGTCGTCCAGCATCCGGGGCTCCCACGCGAGCACCGACGCGTCGACCTCGACGCCGGCCGCCGCGCACGCGCCCTGCCAGTCGCCCGCGAGCCGGCGTTCGGTGGCGGCCCGCACGGCGGCCGCCGGAAGGTCGTGCCTGCGCAGCACCGGCTCGGTCAGGGCCATCAGCGTCCCCCGGACACGCGACGACAGGACGATGACGGGCGGCCGGATTCGAACCGGCGTCCTCAGGAATTGCAGTCCCGCCGCGACGACCTCTGCGCTACACCCGTCGCGGCGCATGCTACCGGCCGCCGAGCACCGGTCGGGACACCGTGCTCAACGAAGCCGATGCGCTACGGACGGTGCATCCATGGTCGCGTACCCAGTAGCATCGGCGCACCGATCGATGCGCGGCGACAGGGAGACGACATGTCCACTGCCAACCAGCTCGCTGAAGACCTGCTCGACGTGATGCTCGACGTGTTCCCCATCGGCGCCTCCCTGCTCGGCATCCCCGGCCGCGACGACCAGATGCGGGACTACAGCGAGGCCGGCGACGCCGCGATCAGGGACCGCGCGCTCGCGATCGCCGCCCGTGCCCGGGCACTTGACCCCGCCGGTCTCGGCGACGACGACCAGCTCACCCTCGGCGTCGTCCTGCAGCAGGCGCAGTCCATCGTGGACACCGTGGACCTGCGCTCCACCGAGTATGCGATCACCGACACCTGGACCGCACCGGCCGCGGCGCTGCTGGTCCAGCTGCCGATGGTCGGGCTGACCGACGCCACCCGCGCCGACGGCTATCTCGCCCGGCTCCGGAAGCTGCCGGAGGCGTTCGCGCAGATCGCCCAGCGCCACCGCGACGGCATCGCCGCGGGCCGGCGGCCGGTCCGGCACCTTGTCGAAGGTGCCGTCGCGCACCTCGACCGCTACCTGGCCAACGCCGACGGTGACCCGCTGCGCAAGCCCGCGCCGGCCGAGGACAACGGGTTCGCCGCCGAACGTGACCGGCTGATCGACGAGGTCGTCCGGCCCGCCGTCGCCGCCTACCGCGACACGCTCGCCACCGAGATCGCCCCCGCCTCCCGCGGCCTGGAGGAGGCCGGCCTGTGTTTCCTGCCCGGCGGCGACGAGCTGTACCTGCGCCAGGTGCGCCTGCACACCACCACCGACCGCACACCCGACGAGCTGCACCGCATCGGCCTCGACCTGATCGCCGGGCTCGCCAGGGAGTTCGCGGAGATCGGCGCGGAGGCCTTCGGCACCTCCGACACCGCCGACGTGCTGCACCGTCTGCGCACCGACCCGGCGCTGCGCTGGCGCGACGGTGACGAGATCCTCGACGCGGCACGCGACGCGATCGAGCGCGCCGAGAAGGCCGCACCCGAGTGGTTCGGCACGCTGCCGGCGCAGCGGTGCACGGTCGCGCCGGTCCCCGCCGACGAGGCTCCCGGCGCTCCCGCCGCCTACTACCTCGCCCCGGCGATCGACGGCAGCCGCCCCGGCATCTACTTCGCCAACACCTTCCAGCCCGGCGGCCGCGACCGCACGGTCGCCGAGGCGACCGCCTTCCACGAGGCCGTCCCCGGCCACCACCTGCAGATCAGCCTCGCGCAGGAGCTGACCGGCCTGCCGCTGCTGCGGCGCATCGCGCAGTTCACCGCCTACGGTGAGGGCTGGGGGCTGTACGCGGAGCGCCTCGCCGACGAGATGGGCCTCTACTCCAGCCCGCTCACCCGGCTCGGCATGCTCGCCACCGACTCGATGCGCGCCGCCCGTCTCGTCGTGGACACCGGCATCCACGCGAAGGGCTGGAGCCGCCAGCAGGTCGTGGACTACCTGCGGGCCAACACCGTCATGGCGGAGGTCGAGATCCAGTCCGAGACCGACCGGTACATCGCCGACCCCGGCCAGGCCCTCGCATACATGGTGGGCCGCCTGGAGATCCAGCGGCTCCGTGAGCAGGCCCGTGCCACGATGGGGGACCGGTTCGACATCCGCGCCTTCCACGACACCGTCCTCACCTCCGGCCCGCTGCCCCTCGGCACCCTCGCCGAGCGCGTCCAACGCTGGGCGGCGTGAGCGGGCGCGCACGGCTATTCGCGGGTGGCTCCGATCGGGATGGGCAGTGTCGCGGCGACACGTTTGACCAGCTTGACCGGGTCCGCCCAGCCGGGGACCAGGGCCTGCAGGAGCTCGACGGCGGTCTGGCCGTCGGAGGCCGCGGCCGGGGAGTACTTGAGCAGCTGCCAGCCGGCGCGGCGGGGCGGGTCGTCGCGGGGTTCGGTGGGGTACTGCCAGCCCTGGTTGGTGCCGAAGAACAGATGCTCGTCGCCGACCGGGAGGACGCCGCGGATGCCCCAGTTGCAGGCGTTGTTGAACCCGGTGGTGGCGAGCGGCCAGGCGGGGCTGTCTGCGTCGTCGAACACCCAGACCTGCCCGGCGGTGCGGTTGTCCCGCAACACCAGCCGGGCCGCCAGCTGCCGCCACATCGTGATCTCGACCGCGGTGACGGGCCGGCCGAGGAGCTGCGCGAGTATCCCGGTGGCGGGGTTGAGGGTGATGTCGCGGAACACCCGTTCGGCGTTGAAGGTGCCGAGGTACAGCTTGCCGCGGAAGACGGCCGCGCCCCAGCCGACGTAGTCGTTGAACCGGTTGCCGAACCCGCCACCGCCGTACTTCGGATCCTGGTGCAGCAGGTTGTCCTGCTGCCGCCAGTCGCTGGTGGCCGGGTCGTAGACCCAGTAGCGGCGCTCCCCGTAGAGGAGCTCGACCTGCTGGTTCAGCTCACCGGGGTCTTTGATCCGGTACACCACCCCGCCGGGCGAGCTGCGCAGGTACGCCAGGGCGAGCTCGGGGACGGAGCCGTGCGGGATCTGCGGGTAGGCGGCCAGGTGCCGGGTCAGTGACGGCGCGACCGACGGGATCCCGAACGTGGCGTAGATCCAGCCCTCGAAGGAGGTGACCGCGAAGGACACCATCGCGCCGGCGGTGAGCGGGTCGGGGAAGAAGTGCGCGGCGGTGAACACCAGCTGCCACCGGGTGCGCGCCCGCGGACCGAGCTCGTGCAGCGGGGGGCTCAGGTAGACGCCGGCCGGTTCGCTGCTGCCGGTGCCGACCCACGTGCCGGTGACGAGCCGGTTCTGGTGGACGGTGAAGTAGCTGGGCTGGTTGCCCAGCAGCCCGACCTCCTCGAACCGGAACGGGTCGGCGGCGGTGCCCCGCCACCGTTGGACGCTGCCGGTCGGCGGGTTCGGCCCCGACCCGCTGCCCGTGTCGAAGGTCCGAGCGCGACCACACCCCCACGCTCGTTGGGCCATCGACGACGATTCGGCTTGCATAGCTGTCCGGCTCATCGGGTGCGGCTGAGGGCCGCGTTGAGGTGGTCGAGATGGCGTGCGACGGGGCCGGCGGTGAGCATGCCGCTGCCGGCCCCGGCCAGCTCGTCGGCGGCCGGCGTGAGTTCGGTCCGGGCGCGTTTCATCACCGTCCGGTCGTCCAGGGCGATCGCGGCCTTGGCGGTGAGGCACCATAGGGCCTCGAACAGCAGATCGCGCGGCGGATCCGGGGCCTGACGCAGCGCCGCGGCGGCAAAGGCCCGGCGGTCCCGGGCCAGCAGGACGAGCGGGCGCGCCCAGGGTGTGTAAGGGCCCCAGTCGGTGTCATCTTCGAAGCGGATCGGTTCGCCGTGCCACACGTGCAGGCACAGCAGGGCCAGCGGTAGGAGGCCCCGCTCGACACCGGGCATGCCGGCGTTGGCGAGCTGTGCCGCGGCGTCGCGGTAGGCGGCTTCCGCGGCCTGTGGCGACGGCCCGGTCGCGGCGAGTCGCAGTGCGCGGTACCACTGGGTGAACACGCCGACCAGCGGGCGGTCGTGCCGTTCGGCGAGCCGGTCCGCTGCGGCGGCGTGCTGGTCGCCGGTGGCGAAGTCCGCGAGCGCGCTGCGGGCCTGTAGCTGGACGAGATGACCGAGGATCTCGAACGTCGCCAGGCCGTGCCGGGCCGAGAGCGCGACCAACTCGGCACCGATCTCGTCCCGCTCGGGAGCCAGGCCCGCGCGGTGAAAGGTCTGCATGAACACGCCGTTCAGGGCGAAGGCCAGCAGGGCCGGGTCGCCCAGGCGGCGCGCGATCCGCTCCGCCTCCTGGGCCGCCTCGGGCCCGCGCGCCGCGCGCGTACCGCGTGACTCCACCGCGATTGTGGCCAGCAGTCGAGCTCGGGTGGTCTCGGACGAGCCGGGGTGAACGGCGGTCAGGGCCCGCTCGGCCGCGGCGACGATCTGCGCCGCCTGTGCCGAATCATCCGAGCGTGTCCAGATCGCGGGTACGTCGTAGCCGCCGATCACCCGGGCGGTGAGCTCGGGATCGCCCAGTTGCTCGGCCGCGGCGATGGCGGCGATCCGCTGCTCCCGCGCCGCCTCGAGTCCGCTCGCCCCCGTCACGGCGAGACTTCGCAGCAAACCGACGGTCGACTCCAGCCGAGCCCCGGAACCGGACGCCACGGTCCGGTCGTATGCCGCCGCGGTCTCCGCCCAGACCCGTGCCGGTCCCAGGGAACCGGGACCTTCGCTGACCCGGTCGATCTGGCGGAGGATGTCGGTCTCCAGGCGACGCAGTCGCGGGCCCGGATCGATGCCGAGCTGTTCCCGGAGTAGGCCGCGGGCTCGGCGCAGGACCGCAAGTGCATCACCCTGGCGCCCCGCGCGGGACAGCGCAAGCGCCAGCAGCCGCCACGCCTCCTCCCGCCACGGATGCTCGGCCACGTGCGCGTCGAGATCCGGCACGACGTCGGAGGCACGCCCAACTGCCAGTCGTGCCTCGGCCCGCTGCTCGATCGCATTCAGCCGTAGCTGTTCGAGGCGGGAGCGCTCGACGCGGGCCCACGGCTCGTCGTCGAAGCCGGCGAACGCCGGCCCGCGCCACCAGCTCAGGGCACGATCGAGCCGCTCGAGTGTCTCGTGCGGGGGCGCCGTGGACGCGGCGGCGACCGCGTCCTCGAACCGCCAGGCGTCGACCGCGTCGGGCGCCGGCCGAAGCGCGTAGCCCGGGCCCTCGGTGACCAGCAACCGAGCCGGCTCGCGCGGTGGACGCTGCGGCTCCAGCGCGCGCCGCAGCGCCGCTACGAACGTGCGGACGGCGCTCACCGCGCCCGGTGGGGGCTCCTGCCACAGGTCGTCGACGAGGTTGCCGACCGGGACGACCCGGCCGCGTGCGATGACGAGCCGCGCCAGCACCGCGCGGTGTTTCGGCCCTTTCAGGTCTATCGGCGCGCCGACGCGGTCCCAGGCGACAACCGGCCCGAGAACACCGAACCTGACCTGCACTGATCGAACCATCCTTCCGCGCCTGGGCACCACCTGCCGTGCTCATTGTTTGCTCATCCGCGACCGGCACGCTGACATCGTCCACCCGACGAGAAGAGGACGATCATGACTTTTGCCATTCCCGGGTTCGGCTACCAGCGTGTCGCGGTCGACGGTGACGTGACACTCAACGTAGCGGTGGGAGGTACGGGCCGCCCGATCGTGCTGTTGCACGGCTTTCCGCAGACCCACGTCATGTGGCGGCACGTCGCCGTCGACCTGGCCGCCGACCACACCGTGATCTGTCCCGACCTGCGCGGCTACGGCGCCAGCGACAAGCCCGATGCGTGCGACGGCGACACGTACTCCAAGCGGACCATGGCCGCCGACGTCGTCACCCTCGCCGGCAAGCTCGGCCACGAGCGCTTCGCGCTGGCCGGACACGACCGCGGTGCCCTCGTCGCCATCCGCGCCGGCCTCGATCATCCCGCTACGATCACCCACCTCGCCATCCTCGATGTCCTGCCGACCCTGGACATGTGGGACATCCTGCACGGAACTACCGCCGCGGTCGCGTTCCACCTGTACCTGATGGCCCAGCCACCCGGTCTGCCCGAGCAGATGATCAGCGCCAGTGCGGACGCCTTCTTCGGTTACTTTCTCGACGTATGGGCGCAGAGCCCGCAGGCCATTCCTGCGGACCTGCGGGCGGAGTACCTGAAGGCCTCCCGGGAGGCGGTTCCCTCCATCATCGCCGACTACCGCGCCTCGGCCGGCATCGACATCGAACACGACCAAGCCGACCGAGCAGCCGGGAGCCGGCTGACCATGCCGGTCACCGTCGTCCAGCAGGACTGGGGAGCCGCACTCGGCTACGATGCCGCCGCGCTGTGGCGCACCTGGGCCACCGATCTGGAGCACCGCACCACCACGGCCGGGCACTTCATGGCCGAGGAAGCACCGGACGAGATCATCAAAGTGCTTCGCTGCCTGCTCGCACGGTAGCGAATCGCCTGCCCGCCGGCAGCGCGGTGACGCGCTCAAGTCGACAGATGTGCGCACCATGCCACCTGAATCGGCGGCCACCACGTACCCGCCGGGTGGACCGGGACGCACGCACTGGCGCCACAGGTGCACGATCTGATCGCAGCCGTCGCGACGCGCGGACGGTGTGGAGAGGAGCGGCCGGTGCATGGTCAGTCGCTGCTCGGCAACCCTCCATCCGCCGGGTGACAGGGGTCGACGTAGGGCTACGTGGGGGCTACGTTAGGCGTTCCAGATGATCGGCTCGTGAATTTGCGAGAAGAGCGCCGCTTTTGGCGGCGACCCAAGCAGCATCCGGCGCCCACCAGCAACGTACTGCGGTGCAGCTTCCGCCTGGTGATAGCCGGAGCCGTAGCTGCAGTACAGAGCGTGTGAGTAGGTCCGCGGGTCAGGCTGCACAGCACGTGGAATGGGCCGGACGGGTGATCGCTGGAGGTAGCGAGATGGATGAGATTCCCATCGGTCGCCGCGTGGCGTATTGGCGAAATCGGCGCAAGCTGTCGCAGCAGGTCTTCGCCGACCGGCTGGGTAAGTCGAAAAGCTGGGTGGACAAGGTGGAGCGCGGGGTCCGCCGGCTCGACAAGTTCTCCGTCGTGTACGAGATCGCCGACGTGCTGCAACTCGACGTCCAGATCCTGCTCGGCAAGGACCCGGCGCGCCGCTACGAGCACCCCAGCGGTGTCGACCAGGTCGAGGTGGAGGAGATCCGTGCCGCGCTGGAGCGGTACGACCAGATCAGCGCCTTCTTCTCTGCCCCGCCGGAGCCGCCACCGCTCGTTGATCTCCGCAAAGCGGTGTCCCACGCCTGGCTGTCCTACCAGTATGCGAAGTACGGAACGCTCGCGCGGACGCTGCCCCGCCTGCTGAGGGAGGCGCAGGCCGCCGACGCCGCCTACGGCGACGGCCCGCATGCGGGGCAGGCCGCCGATCTGCTCGGGCAGATCTGTCAGGTCTCCGCGGCGGTGCTGCGTAAGGTCGGTGAACACGACTTGTCGTGGCTTGCCGCTGACCGGTCGATCACGGTCTCGCAGCGTGCTGGTGACCATCTGCTCGCCGGGCTGGCCGCGATGCGTGTTTCGATGGCGCTGGTGTCTCTCGGCCGGGCACGGCCGGGGCTGGACATCTGCATCAACATCGCCACCCGGATCGCCCCCGGGACCGGCGAGAACGACAGCTCGCCTGAGCGGCTCTCCGTCTACGGCCAGCTGGTGCTGCAGGGGGCATTGGCGGCGGCGCGGCTCGGGGACAGCGCGATGGTCCGTGATCTGCTGTCCGAGGCCGAAGATGCGGCCCGTGGCCTCGACGGCGACGCCAACTACTACTGGACGTCCTTCGGCCCGACGAACGTCCAGATATACCGCGCTGCCGCCGCCGTCGAGCTCGGGGAGGGCAGTTCGGCGGTGGAGGTACACGAACGCCTGAACCTCGAAGGATTCAACGCGCTGCCGCCGGAGCGGCGTGCGCAGCATCTCCTCGACCAGGCCCGCGCCCAGTCGATGATCGGCGACATCGACATGGCCGGCGAGAACCTCCTGGAGAGCGAGCGGCTCGCCCCATCCGAGATCCGCTGCCGCCCTCTCGCCCACGAGGTGCTCAGCGACGTGCTGCGCCGCACCCGGGGTACACCATCAGCCCCCGTCGCCCAACTCGCGACCCGCCTGAACGTCAGCATCTAAAGAATTGGACCTGCAGGGTGACGATGCCGCCCCGATGGCTGGGCGGCGGGATCTTCGACGCGCAGGTCTGCTGTGACGGTCACGGTCGAGCGCAAGGCGCCGTGGGCGAACAGCCGACAACCTCACCACGCCCCCGACCCCGACGATCGGCGACGCTGCATGGACCGGCACGCCGCGTCGCGTACGGGGGGCTCGTTCAGGCGAGGATGCCGCGGCGGCGGGCTTCGGCCACAGCGGTGGTGCGGTTGTCGACCTGCAGCTTGGTGAACACCTGGACCAGGTGGGACTTGACGGTGGCTTCAGTGATGAACAGGGCACGGCCGATGGCCTGGTTGGACAGCCCGTCGGCGACCATGCGCAGGATCTCCGTCTCCCGGACCGTCAGCGCTTGCTGTGGTGACCGGGTGCGTTCGACCAGCCGGGTGGCCACCGATGGGGCCAGCACGGTGTGGCCGGCGGCGGTGTCGTGCACTGCGGACAGCAACTGGGCCGGGGTGGCGTCCTTGAGGAGGTACCCGTTGGCGCCGGCCGCGATGGCCGGCAGGATGTCGGCGTCGCGGTCGTAGGTGGTCAGGATCAGCACCCGCGGCGGGTTGGGCAGCCGGCGGATGCGTGCGGTGGCCTCGGCGCCGTCGATGCCCCCGCCCAACTGCAGGTCCATCAGCACCACGTCCGGCCGCAGGATACGAGCCTGGGCCACGCCGTCCTCGCCGCTGGCGGCCTCGCCGACCACGTTGACAGCCGGGTCGGCGCCGAGTGCGGCGCGCAGCCCGCCGCGCACGACCGGATGGTCGTCGACGAGCAACACACGGATCTCAGGCATCGGTTGCCTCCCTGCGAGGCACGGTGAGGTTGAGCGCCGTGCCCCGGCCGGGCGCCGAGTCGACCTCCATGCTGCCGCCGACCTCGGCGGCGCGGGCCCGCAGGCCGGCCAGTCCCAGCCCGGTTCCGGTGCTGGGCCCGACCGGCAGCGCGGGGTCGAAGCCGATGCCGTCGTCGACCACGTCGAGGCTGATCGACTCGGGCAGGAAGGTCAGCGTCACGTCCACCCGCCGGGCCCGCGCGTGAGCGCGCACATTTGCCAGCGCCTCCTGCGCACCGCGCAGCAGTGTCACCGCGACCGGGGTGGGCAGGCCTACCGGTTCACCTTCCACGTGCAGCCGGGCGCCCAGGCCGGGCTGGTCGGCCACGATGCGGCCCAGCGCCTCGGGCAGCGACCGGCCGGCCAGCTCGGCTGGGGTCAGGGCGCGTACCAGCCGGCGGGTGTCGGTCAGCGCGGCACGGGCGGCGGTGATAGCGGTGTCCAGCTGGGCGTGCAGCACCGGGAGCTGGGCGGGGTCGGTGTCGCGGGCGGTATGCAGCACCAGGACGATGCCGGTCAGGCTCTGGGTGATCGTGTCGTGGATCTCCCGGGCCAGCCGTTCACGTTCGGCCAGCACCCCGGCCCGGCGCTCGGCGGCAGCCAACTGGTCACGGGCGGCGGTCAGCTCGTCGATCAGCTCGGCGCGCCGGCGCACCTGCTCGGCCAGGTCCCGGTACACCAGGGTGATGACCACGGCGATCGCCGCGCCCACCAACGGCCCGACCACCGCCGGCGCGTCCAGCCGGCCCCGGTCAAGCGCGATGGCCGCGATGGTGCCGACGGTCACCAACGCCACCGCCGGTACCGAAGCGGCCAGCGGCAGCAGCTGGGTGTAGAGCAGGAACAGGGGGAACGCGAGCCACACGAAGCTGACCGAACCGACGGCGAGTACCGCGCAGCCGGCGGTGAGCACCACCAGCCAGCCCGCCGCCTGCCACCGCGCTCGACTCCGCCGGGCCAGCAGCATTCCGACCAGGTACCAGCCGGCGACCCCGGCCGCGCCGACGGCCAGCACCCAGTGCCGCGGCCCCGTCCGCCACGCGCCGGCCACCCCCAGAATCAGCAGGGCGGCAAACAGCACATGCTCGCTACGGCGCAGCAGATCCAGCGCCACCGGCCGTGAGCAGCCATTCGACATGATACTGATCACGTTAGCCGGGCCGTGCGCCCGACCGAAGGGGGTTCACCGTCCCGTGCGCCCGGCCGCGCGGGGACCACCGGATTCCGACCGCGCTGGCTCGGCCACCAGATCCGGTCGCCCACCAGCGCCACCACCGCGGGCACCACGATGCCGCGCACGAGCAGGGTGTCGACCAGCACGCCGAGCCCGACGATGAGTCCCAGCTGGGCCAGCGTGGTCAACGGCAGCACGCCGAGCGCGGCGAACACGCTGGCCAGCACGACCCCGGCGCTGGTGATCACGGCGCCGGTGTGGCCTATCGCCTCGATCACGCCGGTACGGGTGCCGTGGGCGGCGGCTTCCTGCCTGGTGCGGTGGGCCAGGAAGATCGTGTAGTCGATGCCCAGCGCGACCAGGAACAGGAACGCGATCAGGGGCACGTTGACGTCCAGCGCCGGGAACCCGAACAGCCGTGTACCGACGAACGTGCCGGCCCCGATGGCGGCCACCGCCGAGGCGACGTTCACCAGGACCAGCAGCAGCGGGGCCAGCAGCGCCCTCAGGAGCAAGATGAGCAGCAGCAGCGCCACGGCCAGGATGAGCGGTGCGATACGGAGCAGGTCGTCGCGAACCGCGGCCCGAACGTCCAGGTCCTCGGCGTCCGGCCCGCCCACGAACGCGTCGGCGTCTGGTACCGCGTGCACCGCGGCGCGGAGGTCGCGAACGGTGTTGAGGCTCGCGGTGCCGCCCGGCTGCGCCGAGCCGATCACGGTCAGCTTCACCAGCCCGTTGGTGGTGCCGGACGGGCGCACCGACGTCACACCCCGCACGGTACTCGCCGCATCCGCCACCGCGTCGGCGGCAGAGGCCTTGGCGATGACGGTCAGCGGGGCCAACTCGCCGGCCGGGAAATGGCGGGCCAGCACCTCCAGCCCGGCCGCCGACTCGGACTTCACACGGAACTGCTCCAGCTGGCTGAGCCCGACCCGGGTGCCGGCCAGCCCGCTGGCCAGCGCCGCCATCCCGAGCAGCGAGGCCACCACAACCAGCGCTGGCCGTCGCGTCACAGCGCCCGCAATCCGCCGCCACACCCGGCCCACCGCCGGTGCGGTACCCGGCCGGGGCACGAACGGCCAGAACAGCCGCCGCCCGCACACCACGAGCGCCGCCGGCAGCACCAGCAGCGCGAACAGCAGCACGATCGCCAACCCGGCCGCGGCGGCCACCCCCAGCCCACGCGTGTTGGGCATGGCGGCCAGCAGCAGCGTCAGCAGCGAGGCCACCACGGTGACGTTGCTGGCCAGGATCGCCGGGCCGGTGCCGCGCACCGCCGCGGCCAGCGCCGCCCGGTGTTCGCCGGCCCGGTGCAGCTCCTCGCGGTACCGGGAGATCAGCAGCAGCGCGTAGTTGGTGCCCGCGCCGAACACCAGCACGCTGATGATGCCGGCATCGAACCGCAGGTTCGCCACCGCACCCAGCTCGGCCGTCACCGCCGCCGCGACCTGGTCGGCCAGGCCCACCACGGCCAGCGGTATCAGCCACAGGACCGGTGACCGGTACGTGATGAGCAGCAGCACGGCCACGATACCGATCGTCACCGCCAGCAGCGTGAAGTTCGCGCCGTCGAACGCCGAGGCGATGTCGGCACCGAACGCCGGCCCGCCGGTGATCTGTACCGTCAACCCGGCCGGTGCCGCCTCCCGGACGGTGGCACGCAGCCGTTCGATCGTCTGGGCGACCTGGGCGTTCAGCCGGTCAGCGTCGACCATCACGTCGACCGCCGCCGCCTCGCCGTCGCCGGACACGATCGGCGGCGAGGGCTGCTGATGCATCTGCTGCCCCAGCCGCTGCCCGATGTCGCGGACCGCGGCCAGATCATCGCTGCTCAGCCGGGCGCCGTCGGGACGGGTGAAGACCGCCACCACCGGCGCCAGCTCGTGGTGCGGGAACCGTTCCGCCAACTGCCGCACCCGCGCGGACTCCGACCCGGTCGGCAAACTGTCGGCCGCTCCTGGAGCCTCCGCACCCCGCAGCGCTCCCGTCACGCCAGCCGCGACCACCAGGCCCGCGACCAGTACCAACCATGCGCCCTTCCGGCCGGTCACCAGCCGTGCCAGCCGATCCCACACGCCCGCCATCACGCCCCACCCTCGATTCGCAGTCGGCACAGCAACTGCCTTCGACGCTAAAAGCGCGGGCCGGCCGGTACATGGCGCGAAGGTGGGCGGTTGGAACCCAACGAAAGTTGGAGACTCGATGGCGCCAGCTACGGCAGCGGCCGCAGCGCCCAGGACCTCCACCTGCGGAACGCCTCAGCGCGTATCACCGGACGATGACGATGACCGACTCGGCGTCCCGCTGCACTGATCGGTCGCGCGAGCCCGGCCAGGCCGCATGATGGCCGAGCAACTGTCGCGCCGGGGGCTCGATCTAGGTCGTGCCCTGCGTATGGGAAGCTGTGGCTCGGTCGGCGGCTGACGATGCGCTGGTGGGAGGCTTGATGGCACGGCGATGGTCGGGTCTCGTCGTGCTGGTCGTCACCGCGTTGACCTTCTACCTGATCTCGTCGGACCGATACCCCGAGCAGGGCCTGCACCGTCCCGCCACCGCGCACGTCGCGACAGTGTCGAGCGACGTCGCCCAGGACCACTCCCCGCAGCCATCGATCACCTCGGACGGTCTGACGCTGCAGCCACGCGCGTTCGTGCTGCCACCGGCAAGCGAACACGACGTCCCGACACCGCTGTGGACGGCGTTGATCCTCGCCTCCGCCCTCAGACGGCCACGACGGCGACCACTGCTCTGGCGAATCCTCACCGTCCTGCAGCCCCGGCTGGAGGCCCTGCAAGTCCTTCGCTGCTGATCGGCGCCGGTGTACGGCGCGACGCTCACCGATATGAGCCCTGGGGCCGCGGAGCGAGCGTGATCTGTGCTGCCGCACCAGTCAGTGTCCTGATCGGTACGAAGAGCTTGAGGTTGAAACATGCAGACACACTCCGGGTATCCGCACGTCGCGGATCGGGTCACAGCGGCGGTGCCGCAATCATGAATGCAGGCATCATCGGGCAGGCGGCCGGCCTGTTCGCGGTCACGAACATCGACGACATCCTGATTCTCGCCCTGTTCTTCGCCCAAGGCGCCGGACACAAAGGCGCCACGAGAAACATCGCCATCGGGCAATACGTCGGCTTCGCCGCCATCCTGGCCACCGCCGTGGCCGCCGCGTTCGGCGCGACGTTCCTGCCCGAAAGCGTCATCCCCTATCTCGGCCTCCTCCCACTCGGCCTGGGCATCAAGGCCGCGGTCCAGGCATGGCGACACCGCGGCGACACCGACGAAGAGACCCAGGCCAAGCAGGACGGCCCGAAGATCCTCGAGGTCACCACCGTCACGTTCGCCAACGGCGGCGACAACATCGGCGTATACGTCCCGGTGTTCGCCACCGCCGGCACCGGCGGCATGAGCGTCTACGTCGTCGTCTTCCTCATCCTGGTCGCCGTCTGGATCGCCGCCGGCCGGTACTTCGCCACCCGACCGGTGATCGCCAAAGCGCTCAGCAGATGGGGGCACATCCTCATGCCGATCGTCCTGATCGGCATCGGCCTGCTCATCCTCATCGAAGGCGGAGCCTTCGGCTTATAACAGGCGAACGCCTGCCACCTGCCGCAACGCTCGAACGTGGAGGTCGTGGTCTGCGCAGACCACGGCCTCCAGCGAAATCCCGGCGCGCTGCGACAACGCCCCGTACTTCTCCGGCGTGACCGCCAACGGCGCCTGCATGTTCCCCGCGTCGGCTGGCATCCTCACCTTCGACTACAACAGCGCCAGCGCGTCGAACTGGCGCGACTCGGTGGCGTTTCATCAACAAGGCAATGACGAACCTCGGCTCGTTCCCCGGCCGGACCTCCGCCCAGTACGTGCCCGGCAGTTACTACCCGCGGGACACCTCGAAGGTCGAGCCGCTGCACCGCAACAAGTACGGCACGCAGGGAAACGCGAACCGCAACATCGTCAAGTCGTACTGCCGGGCCAACTACCCGACCCCGTACACCACCGGGCCGTCCGGCGCGCAGACCATGCAGTGCGACGAGTACCCGTTCAACGTCACTTACGGAGGATTGTCCTGGTGCGCCGTGGATATGCGTCCCCGGCGGATCGCACTATGGTCGATGCCGTCGGCGGGATGAGAGACATCTGGTGGCCGAGTCGTGCCGGGTGCGACGAACAACAGCCTGACAGGCCGCCGCACGCGGTGCCGCCACGGTCCGCGAAGCGCAGCAAGCGCCGACACCATTCCTCTTGTCTAGGGAAGAAGATCCGAAAGTTAGCGGTGCGCACGCGTGCAGCGCTGTCCGGAGAAGCCAACGGCGTGCCGAAGTCGCGCAGCGGACCAGTGGAGGCGATCCGGGCGCTACGAGTCGCGCGCCGCGGAGCGATCAAAGCCCGCACCGCGGCGTTGAGCCAGATGCACGGCTTGGTCGCAGCACTGTTCGGATCGCCTTGCTCCTGTCGCGGCCCCGGCCGTCGGCCAGTCAGATCCCATCCGACTTTGTGGCTGATGGTGCTGATGTGGTTGCACCACTCACTATGGGTGCCATGGCGGAGGGTCGGCAGCAGTGGCGGTGGCGCGGCCGTGCGGTGGGTGCGCCCGTCGGGGTGGCCGTTGCTGGGGGTGCGGGAGCGGGCGCGGGCCTGCTCAACCCCTGGGTGGGAGTGCCCCTTGCCGCGGTTGGAGCGCTCAACGACGGGGGCGTCGACCCGGCCGGCCGATTCCTGGCCGGCACCATCGCCGCCTACGCGGACGGATCCGTCGACCCGCGGCCCCCGGTCGCCGCCACCGTCGGCCTCGACGAGGTCGCCGAGGTGTTCGCCGGGCACCGGCCGGCCGACGCCGGACCGGGCCCGAAAATCCACGTCGACCCACGGCGGTAACCCATGAGCGACTCCTCCCTGCTTGCACCGCTGGAACAGCTGGCGCCAGGGTCCGTGCGGACCCGGGCGTCCGACCGGCTCGGCATGGCTCACGACGCCTCCCACTACCTGCTCACCCCACAGGCCGTCGTCGTTGCGAACGATGCCGCCCACGTCGGCGCGCTGATGCGTGCCAGCGCCCAACTCGGTCTCGGAGTCACGTTCCGGTCCGGCGGCACCAGCCTCAGCGGGCAGGCGGGCACCGACCACCTGCTGGTCGACGTGCGCCGCAACTTCCGCAACATCGAGATTCTCGACAACGGCGACCGTGTCCGGGTCCAGCCCGGTGCGGTGCTGCGGCAGGTCAACGCGCGGCTCAGCCGCTACGGCCGCAAACTCGGCCCGGACCCGGCCAGCGAGGCCGCGTGCACCGTCGGTGGAGTCGTGGCCAACAACTCCAGCGGCATGACCTGCGGCACCCATGCCAACGCTTACCGCACGTGCGAATCGATGACCCTGGTACTGCCCTCCGGCACGGTCATCGACACCGCGGCCGGCGACGCCGACGCACGGCTGCGGCATCTCGAGCCGGGCCTCACCACCACCCTGGAACAGCTGCGTGATCGCATCCGCGGCAACCCCGACTCCGTCCGGCGGATCGCCGAACAGTACGCCATGAAGAACACCATGGGGTACGGCCTCAACAGCTTCCTGGACCACGACACCCCGGTCCAGATCCTCGCTCACCTGATCATCGGCAGTGAAGGCACGCTCGGGTTCGTCGCCGAAGCCGTGTTCCGCACCGTGCCGGTGCACCATGCGGCCAGCACCGGCCTGATCGTCTTCAACACCCTGCACACCGCCATGGCCGCCATGCCGGAACTCGTCGACGCCGGCCCGGCCGCGATCGAGCTGCTCGACGCCGAGTCGTTGCGCGTCGCCCAACTCGACCCACAAGCCGACGCCGCACTCCGCGGGTTCACCGTCGACCAGCACGCCGCGCTGCTGGTGGAATGGCAGGAAGCCGACGACGAGCAGCTCACCGCCCGCGAAGAACAGGCCCGGCGACTGAGCACACCGCCGAAACTCAGCCGGGACCCGGCCGGGCGGGCGGCGCTGTGGCACATCCGCAAAGGCCTCTACGCCACCGTCGCCGGCAACCGCCCCACCGGAAGCGTCGCCCTGCTCGAGGACGTCGCCGTTCCGGTGCCGGCCCTCGCCGGGCTGTGCGACGACCTCAACCAGCTGTTCGACCGGCACCGCTACGAGCGCAGCGTCATCTTCGGCCACGCCAAGGACGGCAATCTGCACTTCATGCTCAACGAGCAGTTCGGCGCCGGTGACCAGACCAGCCGGTACGCCGCCTTCACCGAGGAGATGGTCGACGCGGTCCTGGCTCGCGGCGGCACCCTCAAGGCCGAACACGGCACCGGCCGGGTCATGGCCCCGTTCGTGCGGCGCCAGTTCGGCGACGAGCTGTTCGAGGTCATGCAGCAGGTCAAACGCGCCTGCGACCCGGCCGGCCTGCTCAACCCCGGAGTGCTGCTCGCCGACGACCCGCAGGCTCATCTGCGCCATCTCAAACCCGTGGTCACCGTCGAGGCCGAGGTCGACCGGTGCGTCGAATGCGGCTACTGCGAACCGGTGTGCCCCAGCCGGGACCTCACCACCACACCGCGGCAGCGCATCGTGCTGCGCCGTGAACTCGCCATGGCACGCAGCGCCGGTGATGCCACGCTGGCCGGTCAGCTCGAACGGGAATATCAGTACGAGGCCGTCGATACCTGCGCCGTCGACGGAATGTGCGCCACCGCGTGTCCCGTCGGCATCAATACCGGCGACCTGACCAGACGGCTCCGCGCGGACGCCAACGGCCGCATCGCCGAACGGGTATGGACAGGCGCCGCACGGCACTGGGACGCGGCCACCCGAGCCATGAACATCGCGCTCGACGCCGCCGCGGTCGCACCGCCGGGTCTGGTGGAAGCAGTCACCCGCGTGCCGGGCCTGCCGAGCTGGAGCCGGGATCTGCCGGCCGGCGGCGGCCGCCGCCGTGCCGCACCGCAGCACGACGCGGACGCCGTCTACCTACCGTCCTGTCTCAACACGATGTTTGCACCAGCCGCCGGCGGCGCTGGCGTCATGACCGCGATCCGACGTCTCGCGCAGCGCGCCGGCCTGCGGCTGCACATTCCTGAAGGCATCGGCGACCTGTGCTGCGGCACCCCGTGGTCGTCCAAAGGCCTGCCCGTCGGCTACGCCGTCATGCGCGACCGGGTCCGGGCCGCCGTGGCCGGCACGACGCTGCCGGTGATCATCGACGCGGCGTCGTGCACGGAGGGTTTCCACAAGCTCCTCGACGACTCGGCGGTGATCGACGCGGTCGCATTCACCGCCGAGCACATCCTGCCTCGCCTCACCATCACCCACCGGCTGCCATCGCTGGCGTTGCATCCCACCTGCTCCTCTACCCGGCTTGGTCTCGATGCCGCGATCACCCGCATCGCCGAAGCAATCGCCGAACGCGTCGAGGTGCCCCACGACTGGCAATGCTGCGCGTTCGCCGGCGACCGCGGTCTGCTGCACCCGGAACTGACGGCCTCCGCAACCCGCGCCGAGGCCGACGCCGTCAACCGCGGCGACTACGCCACGCATGCCTCGGTCAACCGAACCTGCGAGATCGGGTTGACCCGCGCGACCGGGTACCCCTACCACCACCTGCTCGAACTGCTCGACACCGCCACGGGGAGCCCGACGTGAGCGGCTGCACCCAGTCGCGCTACGGATCAGAAGGTGCGACTGGCGTCGGGCAACGCTCAACGCAACGGCGCCCATAGGCCGGTCCGTCGCCGAACGCCCGCAGCGGCAGATCAGCGCACCTGACCTTGGAGACACCCGGGGCGGTGGTCGGTGCGTTGAGGCGCCGCCGACACGACCGGTTACGCCGCCGACCAGGGCCTGCCAGCCGTCGTGCTGGCTTGGGCGACGGCCGGAGCCTTCGCTGCCAGCATGCTTGTCGGCGTCGTCGTCGGGCTCTACCCCGCGATCCGGGCGGCCGGGCTGTCCCTGCCGAAGCAGTGTCAAGACCATCACCCAGCGCACGTCCCAGACGAGTAAGGGGGTGGCAAGAAGCGCGCGCCGTGCAACTGCAAAGCGCGGCTCACGGCGGTGAGCCGACAGGACTCGGACCCTGAACCTATGAATCGAAAACTATGAGACGACGTCGCCGAAGACGACCTCGCCGTTGGCGGTGACCTCGATCTGCTTGAGGTTCTCGACGAATCGCAAGGTGGACAAAGTTCCGTCCCGAGGTGAGGTGAGGTGAGTGGCGGTCCACCAGATCGTTACCGATCCGGCCCGCCGCAGTGCTCGACTGAACGGCGGTATCGCCTCGACCGGACGGTTGTTACGCATGGTGGCGTCGACGAACGGCATCCGTAACGTCCCCACGCTCACCGACCCCTTCGCCGCAGACCTCAACCGGGCGAGGTCGGTGCGCACGATCGGCGGCAGAACCCGGAACCAAGATCGCCAGTTCGGGTACTGTCTGCGAAACGGATGAAGAAACAAGACACAAGGTGTCAGGTTTTGGGTTAAGTATCGGTTGGCTGTTCGGCGTCGACGGCGGGGCGTAAGCCGGGAATTCCGATAAGTACCAACAGATAAGGACGTTCGTGCGCGAAACTTCAGAAGAACTCAAAGAGCTTCAGGCGCTGCTTGATGCCTCCCTCTCCCGTTCCACCGCGCATCTCCGCTCGATCATCAGCACTGAGCGCACCCTGACCGCGCAGCAGCTCACCCACGTCCTCGCCGGCATGTGCACCCTCGCCCTGTCCACCGTGACGGCGAAGGGCGAGCCGCGGATCAGTGGTGTGGATGGGCATTTCCTGCACGGCAAGTGGCTTTTT
Organism: Dactylosporangium sp. NPDC050588; assembly: GCF_040654975.1. Lineage (NCBI taxonomy): Bacteria > Bacillati > Actinomycetota > Actinomycetes > Micromonosporales > Micromonosporaceae > Dactylosporangium > Dactylosporangium sp. NPDC050588. Next base: position 58,182 of record NZ_JBFAJA010000064.1, read on the forward strand.
GGCACGGCGCGCGGCTCGGCCAAGGCGCGTCATCTCTCGGCGCGGTCCGCCGTGAGCGTCGCGCACATGCGCGGTGAGGATCTGGGCGTGTTCACGCACGGGAGGGTGGAGATCCTCAACCCCCAGGACGGCGAGCCGGCCGAGGACTGGCCGGACCTGCTCGCATACCTCAAGGACTTCTACGGCGAGGACCTCTTCGACTGGGACAACACGGTTGTCTACTACCGGCTGCGTCCGCACTGGATGGCCGCCTACGCGCCCGACATCGCCAAGCTCACTGCGCTGTCCCAGTCCTGATCCCGCAGCAGTGGCCGGATCGGGACCAGCCACGTCATGAGAGATCTGTGAAGGGTCCGCTCCGATCCCCTGGACGGCGACCTGCGGTGAAGCGCGTGTTCGGTTTGTTCGGCAGGGCAGGGGTTGTACGCCCATGCCCTGCCTCGTTTGCGAGAGGGCTGACGAAGGTTGACTGAATTCGGATCGGACGTCGCGAAGGGACGCGACACGATCGACGTGGTGGGGGCTCGTACCAACAATCTGCGGGACGTGTCCGTGAGCATTCCCAAAGGACGGCTCGTCGCCTTCACCGGAGTCAGCGGCAGCGGCAAGACCTCGCTGGCCATCGACACCCTGCACAGCGAAGCCCAGCTGCGGTATCTGGAGGGGCTTTCGCCGTTCGTACGGCAGTACATAACGCAGCGCAATCGGCCGAAGGTCGACCGTATCCTGGGACTCGGCGCGACGCTCGCGGTCGACCAGCGCCGCCTGAACCGTAACCCCCGTTCCACCGTCGCAACGATCACCGGCATTGATGGGCACCTGGGGCTGCTCTACTCGCGTCTCCCTGGGATCGGCGCAGACCCGGCGACGGAGAGTGGTGACGAGTATCTGACGACCGCTCACTTCGACCGCAATACGCCGGAAGGGAGCTGTGCGGACTGCCACGGGGTGGGCGGGCGCTGGCAGGCGCAGGAAGACCTGGTCATCACCCATCCGGAGCTTCCGCTCTTCGAGGGGGCCTCGCCCTGGTACGCCAAGTGGCGATCGGGGGAACACGCGTTCATACCGGCGCTTGCCGAGAAGCGGGGCGTGGACCTCGGCCGGTCGTGGCAGTCGCTGCCTGAGGAGTTCCGTCACTGCGTGCTCCACGGCACGGGTGACGAGAAGATCGAGGCGACCATCCACATGACGAACAGGAATGAGAGGGCCATGGTGACCTACACCTCGAGTGAGCCGCTGCGGGGCGCGCTCGCCGAGGTGGAGCGGGTGTTTGTGAATGCCCAGACGTCCAGCGCCAAGCAGCGCTACCTGCCGTACATGCGCAAGCAGCCCTGCGGCACCTGCGGCGGCAGCGGATACGACCAGGTGGCCCGGTCCGTGCGGCTCGGTGGACTGACCTACCCCAACCTGCTCGAGGTGGAGGTGCGGGAGGTACGAGGCTGGGCGAAACGCGTGGCGGACGAGCTGGACGCCCGGCAGCGTGAGGTGGGCGATCCGCTGCTGCAGGACCTCGGCCGCAGGCTCGGAATCCTTGACCGGCTCGGCCTGGCCCACCTCCAACTGTCCCGGAGCGCAGCGACACTGTCCGGGGGTGAGTTGCAGCGGACCCGACTCGCCGCGCAGCTCAGCACCGAGCTGAGCGGCATAATCTTCGTCCTGGACGAGCCCGGCACCGGGCTGCATCCGGCGGACAAGGCACACCTGCTCGACATCGCCCTGGAGCTGCGCGAGGCCGGCAACACCGTACTCCTCGTCGAGCACGACCCTGAGCTGATCGCCCGAGTCGACTGGGTGATCGACATGGGGCCCGGCTCGGGCCGATTTGGCGGTGAGATCCTCGTGTCCGGGCCTCCCGCCGACGTGGCCGCTCATTCCAAGTCGCTGACCGGGCGCTATCTGGCCGGCGAGGGGCCGCGGCTGCACCGGGTCCGCCGCCCGGCCGGGGATGGGACCGGCTGGGTGGAGCTGCACGGGCTGCGTACGCACAACGTCACCGCGAGCCTGGTGAGGTTCCCCGCCGGTCGGCTCACCTGCCTGACCGGCGTGAGCGGCAGCGGCAAGAGCAGCCTCCTCGCCGCGCTCGGGGCGAGCGTGGAGGCCGCCCTGGACGGGACGGCGACCGACACGGTGCGGGAGGTGACCGGCATCGAGGGGTTCAGCTGGGTCGCCGTCGTCGATCAAGAACCGCTCGGGCGGACGCCGCGATCCAACCCGGCTACGTACAGCAAGGCGTTCGACATCGTCCGCAAGCTGTTCGCCGAGACCGAGGTGGCGCGCGGGCGAGGGGTCAACGCCTCCTGGTTCAGCTTCAACACCGCGGATGGCGGCCGCTGCGAGACCTGCACCGGTTATGGCCGCAAACTGGTCGACATGCACTTCCTACCGGACGTGTGGGTGGTTTGCGACGTGTGCGAGGGCCGGCGCTACAAGCCGGAGGCGTTGGAGACCACGTACCGGGGACTGGCCATCGATCAGGTGCTGGAGCTCACCGTCGCCGAGGCCGCGGAGCACTTCTCCGAGCCCCGCCAGCTCGTAGAGACCCTGGAAGCTCTGAACCAGGTCGGGCTCGGCTATCTCCAACTCGGCCAGAGCGCCACAGAGTTGTCCGGCGGCGAGGCGCAGCGGCTGAAGCTGGCCTCCGCCATCCAACGCGGTGCTGCGAGCCGCAAAGCCGGGCTCGTCGTTCTCGACGAGCCCGTCTCGGGCCTGCACCCGTCTGACATCCAGCGCGTGGTGGACGCGCTCGATGTGTTGCTGGACTCGGGCAACACCGTCGTCGTGGCCGAACACGACATCCCCGTCGCCGCGTCCGCGGACTGGGTGATCGACCTGGGGCCGGGAGCCGGTCCGGATGGGGGCGCGGTGGTCGCGGAGGGCACCCCGGAGGCCGTCGCGACAGCCGACACCCCGACCGCCAGCTTCTTCCGGCGGTACGCGGCGGGCCTACCGCTCCTGGAGATACGAGAAGGCCTGCGCTGACCAGGGGTCGGGGCGGGTCCTGCGTCACGTCCTGCACCCTGTCCGTGCCCCAGCCGAGGAGGAGCGCCCCCGGCTTGACATCGGCGGAAGCGTGCGCGCCTCGGCCACCGCCGAACAGCAGGTCCAGGTGTTCGCCGTCATGCGTTCACCACTGGCCGTGCCGCCGCCGGCCAAAGTCGGCCGCGTGGTCGACGGGCCATGGTGCGACGGTATGCGGCGGCCGGCCGGTCACCCGCTCATCGGTGCCCCGGTCCGTCGACCGCATCGGCGAGCAGCGCCATCATCCAGTTGGTGGTCTCGGCGTACGGTTTCGGACCCGGTGGGAGCGGTCAGTCTGCCCGCTCCCACCGGGCCTCTTGAGCCGACAGCCCCGGGTGTCCGCTGGGCGCACTCCGCACGGTTTGCGTCCGGCCCGGTCAACGTGTCACCCGGTGGTGGCCAACTCGTCTTCGGAGGCCGGCACAGTGGCCGTCCGACGTATGGCGACGGTGACGAGCAACGCGGCGCCCGTCAGCGCCACACCGAACCAGAGGGCGCTGTCGAGGCCAAGACTGTCGGCGAACCATCCGCCGAACAGCGCGCCCAGTGCGATGGACGTGTTGTAGCCCATGGTGTTGATGGACATGGCCGGCCCAGATGAGAAATGTGGCGCGCCAGTTGGTGAGGCTTTCCAGGAATGTCGAATACAAGGCCGAATGGCACGGCCGCACCCTGGTCGCCGTGGACCGCTGGTTCCCGTCGTCCAAGCTGTGCTCGACAGCGCTGCACGGCCCGGTCGGCGTGTTCCCGCTTGGCAATCTAGGGTGATGCGCGTCACGTCGCGTCAGGTTTCGGCGTTCCGTGGTGTCTTGGAGGCATGACTGAGCACAACACACGCCACAAGGTCGTCGTCATCGGCGGTGGTTATGCCGGAACGCTCGCGGCCAACCATCTGCGGGTGCGCGCCGGCGTCGACATCACACTGGTCAATCCCCGGTCGGACTTCGTCGAACGAGTGCGGCTGCACCAGTTCGTGGCCGGCACCAGCGACGCCACGGTCGACTACGGCAAGCTGCTCGGCGAGGGCATCCGGCTGGTTGTCGACAGCGCCACGCACATCGACACCGCCGCCCGCGCAGTGCAGCTGGCGTCGGGCCACGCGCTGAGCTACGACTATGTCATCTACGCGGTCGGCAGCACCGCAGCGATACCGTCATCGGTGCCTGGCGCGGTCGAATTCGCTTTCCCCATCGCCGAGCTCGAGGCTGCGCAGCGGCTGCGTGCCGGGCTGGAGCAGCTGTCCGTCGATGCTCCGGTCACCGTGGTCGGCGGCGGACTGACCGGCATCGAGACGGCCGCCGAGCTGGCCGAGCAAGGACGTTCGGTCACCCTGGTGTGTGGCGGAATCCTGGTGTCGTCATGGGGTTCGTCCGGTCGCCGATACGCCGCCAAGTGGCTGTCCCGGCACGGTGTCACCTTGCGCGAAGCTGACGTGGTGACCGAGGTTCGCCCGGATGCGGTCGTCTTTGCCGACGGTACGGTGCGTTCGAGCGCACTGACCATCTGGGCGACCGGTTTCGGCGTGCCGGAGCTGGCGGCCGCGAGCGGGCTGCGCACCGACACGCTCGGCCGGCTACTCACCGACGAGGCGTTGACCAGTGTCGACGACGACCGGGTGGTCGCCGCCGGCGACGCCGCGGCACCGTCGGGCCAGCCGCTGCGGATGAGCTGCCAGGCCGCCGGGCCGCTGGGGGCCCAGGCAGCCAATACCGTGCTGAGCCGCATCGCGGGTTCCGAGCCGGCGGCGATCAACCAGGCCCTCACTGGGTCGTGCGTCAGCCTCGGCCGGCACGCCGCCATGCGACAGCTCGCCCGCAAGGACGACACCGTGGTGAACGTCTACATCGGTGGCCGCCTGGGCGCCGCGATCAAGGAACTGACCTGTAAGGTCGCGGTGTCGAGGATCCGTCGCGAGGCACGCAGGCCGGGTTCCACGGCCTGGGTCAAGGGCGGTCGGCGGCTGGAGCAGCCGGCCTCCGCTGCGCGGGTGGTCACGTCCCCGTGACCGCCGACGAGCATGCCGAGCGGTTCACCCTGTTGCGGCCGCTGCTGTTCACGATCGTCTACGAAATACTCGGCTCGGCCACCGAATCCGACGACGTGCTGCAGGACAGCTATCTGCGGTGGGCCGAGGTGGACCTCGCGACGGTGCGGGACACCCGGTCGTACCTGGCGCGGCTGGTGACCCGTCAGGCGCTCAACGCGTTGCGGGCGAGCGTGCGCCGTCGCGAGGACTACGTCGGCCCGTGGCTGCCCGAACCGCTGCTGCTCGACGAGAGCGACCTGTCGGCCGATGTGGTGCTCGCCGAGTCGGTGTCGATGGCGATGCTCGTACTGCTCGAAACGCTCTCCCCCGATGAGCGTGCTGTGTTCGTGCTGCGCGAGGTGTTCGGCTTCGGCTACGACGAAATCGCCGCAGCGGTGGGCAAGTCCGTGGCGACGGTGCACCAGGTGGCGCACCGCGCCCGCGAGCACGTGCAGGCGCGACGCAGGCGATTCCAGCCCGTCGGCGCCGCGAAGGCCGCGCAGGTCACCGAGCAGTTCATGACCGCGGCGGCCACCGGTGACATGGCAGGACTGCTCTCCCTGCTCGCGCCGAACGTCGTCTGGACCGCCGACAGCGGCGGCAAGGTCACCGCGGCGCGCCGGCCGGTGGTGGGCGCGCAGAAGGTGGCCGCCGTCCTCGTGGACCTGTTCCGCACAAGCCGCCAGATGCCCGGCATGCGGATCCAGATGGCCACCTACAACAACGCGCCCGCGATGGTCGCCCACATCGGCGACCACCCCCAAGGCGTCCTGCTGATCGAGATCATCGATGGGAAGATCACCAACCTCTATGCCGTCCGCAACCCGGACAAACTCGTCTCGATGACGGTCTCGCGTCAGATCAGCCGGTAGGAGCAGGTCCTGGCCCCGGAGGTGACCCTGCGGCCGATCCACGGCCGGGACAAGGTCACCCGCCTGCTCGGCGTCGTCCCCGCTTCGGCAAGGCGCTCAAGGTCGTCTGCCGCAGCGTCATCGGCGACCCATCGGCGCTGCTGTTCACCGATGACACCCCCTTCGCCGTCGTCCTCGACCTCATTTCGGGCGGCAGCCAGATGTACGGGGATCTACGCCGTCATCAATCCGGACAAGCATTCCCACGTCGACTGAACACCGAGGAATCCCATGTTGCGAAACGTAGTGACCTTGCCCAGTGGCAGGATTGCGAAATGGGCCATCGTGGCCATCTGGATCGCCCTGCTGGTGCCGGCCTTCATGCTGGCCGGCAAGTTGGGCGACGTTGAGAAGAACGACAATTCGGCCTGGCTGCCCGGCAACGCGGAGGCGACCGAGGTCGTCGAGCAGGCCAAGAAGTTCCAGCCTGCGGAGACCCTGCCCGCGATCGTGATCTACGACCGGCCCGCGGGCGTCACCGCTGCCGACATGGCCAAGGCCCAGGCCGACGCCGAAGCCTTCAAGGGCATCGAAAAGGTCGTGGGGCAGCCGCAGGGCCCATTGAAGGCCCGGGACGGCAAGGCCATCCAGACCGTGGTCCAGGTTGACGACGGTAACGAGGGCTGGGACGGGGCCCACAAGGTCGTCGACGCGATGACCAGGATCGGCGAACAGAACGCCAACGGTCTCGGGTTCCACATCACCGGACCGGCCGGTTACGCATCCGACTCCATAACGGCCTTCAGCGGAGGAGGCGCCCTGGGGATGATCACCGCGCTGGTGGTGGTCGTGATCCTGCTGTTCACCTACCGCAGCCCGTTGCTGCCACTGCTGCCGCTGCTGACCGCGGGCGGCGCCCTGGTCATGGCGGAAGCGGTGATCTACCTGCTGGCGAAGAACGCCGGGCTCACCGTCAACACGCAAACCAGTCTCGTTTTGACCGTGCTGGTGTTCGGCGCCGCCACCGACTACGCGCTACTGCTCATATCGCGGTACCGGGAGGAGTTGCGGCGGCACGAGGACCGGCACGAGGCGATGGCGGAGGCCCTGTACCGCTCCAGTCCCGCGATCATCGCCAGCGCCGCGACCGTCGCTGTCGGCCTGCTGGTGCTGCTGCTGGCCACCCTCAACTCCACAAAAGGGCTCGGCCCGGCCTGTGCCATCGGTATCCTCGTCGGGCTGCTCGCCATGGTCACCCTGATGCCGGCCCTGCTGGTCATCTGCGGCCGCTGGATCTTCTGGCCGGTGAAGCCGTCGTACGGCTCGGTCGGGACGGCCAAGGACAGCATCTGGACGCGGATCGGTACCGCCATCTCCGGCCGGCCGCGGATCGTGTGGGTCGGCACAGCGTTCGTCCTCGGCGTCATGGCGATCGGGGTGTTGGGGCTCAAGGCCGATGGGATCCCGAGCAAGGGCCAGTTCACCAACGAGTCGCAGGCGGTCGTTGGCGAGGCGATCCAGTCCAGGCACTTCCCGGCCGGGTCGGGCGACCCCATTTACGTCGTGGCCAAGGCTGCCTCGGCGGAGCAGGTCAAGAGCGTGCTGTCAGACGTCCCGGGGATCGCCGACGTCGCGGCGCCGATGATCAAGGATGGTGAGGTCTTCGTTCTCGGGACGCTCAAGGACGCTCCCGGCAGCAAAGCCGCGATGCGCACCGTCGAGCAGGCCAGAACCGCGGTCCACAAGATCGAGGGCGCGGATGCCCGGCTCGGCGGCAGCACGGCGATCGCACTCGATACACAACAGTCGGCCGCCCGCGACTCCAAGGTGATCATCCCCGTCGTGCTGATCGTGGTTTTCCTCATCCTCGCGCTGCTCCTGCGGGCGATCGTCGCACCGCTGCTGCTCATGGCGACGGTGGTGCTGTCGTTCGGGGCGGCCCTCGGCGTGAGCGCTCTGATGTTCAACCACGTGTTCAACTTCGCCGGCGCGGACGCGAACTTCCCGCTCCTGGTGTTCGTGTTCCTGGTCGCCCTGGGCATCGACTACAACATCTTCCTGGTCACCCGGGTGCGCGAGGAGGCACTGCTGCACGGCACCCGACGCGGCGCGCGGACCGGACTGTCCGCCACCGGCGGTGTGATCACCTCGGCAGGTCTGGTACTGGCCGGCACCTTCGCGGCGCTGGGGTCGCTGCCGTTGGTGTTCGCGGCGCAGCTGGGATTCGCGGTGGCGTTCGGCGTGCTGCTGGACACCATGATCGTCCGCTCGGTGCTGGTCACCGCGCTGACGCTGGACGCGGGTCGATGGATGTGGTGGCCCAGCAAGCTGTTCAAGCATCACGACCCCCAGTCGCCGGCGGGCGAGTCCGACCCCGAACCCGCTCTCGTGGGCGCGGACGGGTGACAACCTTCCGCCACGGGCCTTCTGGCGCCGGCCGGGAGGCACCGGTTCTGGATCTGAAGATGTCCACAACGCCAAGATGATCATGCGACCGTCTCGCGTCCACCCCACCTTGCCAGCAGCGTCTCAAACGGCGGCCACCGTACTGGCTGACCCTGACAGATAGGGGGACGACACGTATCGCGACGGACGGCGTGCACGTCGACGGTGTGCCGGTGTCGTGCACCGACGTTCCGGGCGGAGCGCGGTCGCTCCGCCCGGAATCCGTTGTGCCGGTCAGGGCCTGTGCTACTTCGTGCCCGGCCCGGCGGTGCCGGCGTTCTGCTTGTCCTCGGCTGCCTTGTCGCTCGCGTTGCCGCCGCTGGACTTGGCGCCAGGGCTGGGCTTGGTCTTCGGGTTTTGCTGCACCACTCCTGCGGGCGGTGCCGTGACCGTGACCGCCACGCCGAAGTCGCTGAACTGCGTGACGATGCGTTCGTCGGAGCCGGCGAAGCTGACCTGGAGCCGTCGGATGCGGTCCTGGTCGTCCACGTCCACGGCGCCCGTGATGGTCCGCGCGGCGCCAAGTGGTTTGTCGCCGGTGTCCGCGAGTGAGAAGGTGAACCGTTTCCCGGTCCAGTCGTCGCCGGAGGCGGGGCCGTCCTCGCGGATGTCCGTGGCGGACCGCAGGCGCTCCAAGGTCAGTGCCGGGTCGATCGTGACGAGTTTGATGACGGCGATGCCCAGCGGCGCGTCCGCCACGTCCATTCGGGGCGCGACCTCCCAGGCGCGCCGGCCGTCGGCATGCTGCTGGGCAACTTCGCCGCCGGCCGGTTCCTGCGGCCGTCGCTGCCGGGAACGGTCCTCGCCGACTTCCTCGTCGTGCTCGGCACAGTCCCGCCATTCCCGCACCGGGTGCCCGGGACGGCCGTGCGGCTCACCCGCCGGTGGCCAGCCGGGCGGCGGCGACAGCGCTGTGGAACGACACCTCGCTGAGCAGCCCGGGCGCGGCGACCATGTCACCGGCGAGGTACACGCCGTCGCCGCGGTCGATCGCCGGCCGGTCGCGCCACGTCTGCCCCGGCAGGTCCAGCGCGCCGGACCGGCCGTTGGCGACGCCGTGCCGACGCCACGTGGTCCGCTCGCGCCAGCCGGGCAGGGCCAGGTCGACCAGTGCCTCCAGGCGGGCCAGGCCGTCGGCGCTGCCCTCGGCGGTGCGCAGTGGCAGCTGCGCCTGGATCAGCGACTCGCCGGGCGGCGCGAGGGTCGGGTCGGGCAGCGTGTACCGCTCCACCCAGCCGGCCGCGTCGAGGTCGGACACGACGAAGGCGTCCCGGCGGTCGTCGCGCACGGCGAGGTCCAGCAGCACCGTCCGGCCGCTCGCCACGCTCGGTAGCGCCGTGCCGAGCAGGCGGCCCGCCGCGTCGAGGGTGGTGGCCACGATCACCGGCGGCTCGGGCAGGTCGGTGACGCGGGCCTCGGTCTCCACGGCGACGCCGAGGGTACGGGCATGGGCGGTGAGCCGGGCCACGAGCCCGTTCCAGCCGCCGGTGAGGTACCGGGCCGGCGAGCGGGGCGCGAAGACCCGCAGCAGCCGCGGCCAGACGAACGCCGCCGACAGCCGTCCCGGGTCGGCGTCGAAGGTCGCCACGCCCATGAGGTTCGATGCGGCGACCGCCGCCACCTCCCCGTGCCGGTCGCGGATCCAGGTGTGGAAGTCGGCGTCGACCGGCGCGACCCGGCGCCGCCGGGCGAGGACCGGCAGCAACTCGGCCGGTGGGGTACGGCGCAGCCGGTCCCCGTGACGGAACCGGAATCCGGTCAGGCCGGATAGCGGTACCCCGGACGACGCGCCGATCAGGGCCCGGTCGGCGAGCCAGCGCCACCACGGACCGTCCCGGTAGAGCACGTGCGGGCCGTCGTGGGCGACGTACGGGGGTGCGGTGGCACGGGCCCGGCCGCCGAGCGTGCGATGCGCCTCCAGCAACTGGACGCGGGCGCCGGCCTCGGCGCAGGTGACGGCGGCGACAAGGCCGGCGAACCCGCCGCCGACCACGGTGATCCTCTGCATGGCCGACTGACGACGTAGACCACAATCGTGTGACATGGACGATGGCGAGCAGCACCGCCGGTACCTGTTCGCGGTCGCCTACCGGCTGCTGGGCAGCGCCGCGGACGCCGAGGACGCGGTGCAGGAGGCGTTGCTGCGCTGGCACACCGCCGCGCCCGCCTGCGTGCAGCACCCACGGGCGTGGCTCACCACCGTGACGTCGCGGATCTGCCTGGACCTGCTCGGCTCGGCCCGCGCCCGCCGCGAGACGTACCCCGGGACCTGGCTGCCCGAGCCGCTGCTCGGATACGACGACTCGGACCTCGGCGAGGCCACCGTCCTGCGGGAGTCGGTGCGCACCGCCGTCCTGCTGGTCCTGGAGAGCCTCTCGCCCGCCGAACGGGTCGCGTTCGTGCTGCACGACGTGTTCGGCATGGACTTCGACCGGCTCGCGACCGTGGTCGGCCGCACCCCGGCGGCGTGCCGGCAGCTCGCGTCGCGGGCGCGCCGCCGGGTCCGCGCCGAGGCCCCAGCTCGCGCGCCAGTCTCCGCAGAGGAGCACCGGCGGGTCACCGCGGCGTTCCTCAAGGCCACCGCCGACGGCGACCTCGCCGACCTGGTGAGCCTCCTCGATCCGCGGGTCGTGCTGCGCTCCGACGGCGGCGGCGAGGTGCTCGCTGCGCGGGTGCCGGTCCATGGCCCCGAGCGGGTGCTGACGCTGTTGTCCGGGCTCGGCCGCCGGTACGCCGGGGTGCGGGCCCGCCCGGTGCCCCTGGCCGGCGGCGCGGGCCTCACCCTGGAGCTGGGCGCGACGCTGATCGGCGTGATCGGCATCGAGGTCGCCGGCGGCCGGGTCACCGAGCTGAACCTCGTGGTCAACCCGGCCAAGCTGCGCCGATCGACGTAGCCTCAGCTGCCGAGCGTCGCGATCCAGCGGAACCGGTCCTGCGTGTTCGGCCCGGCGTGTTCGGCCCGGCGTGGAGACCGGGTTCGAGCAGCTCGCGCTGAGCGGCGCTGTTGCGTTTGCCGATCGGAGGACACGGTTCGAGCAGGACCTGGCTCAGTCTTCAGATGACGGTGGCGAGCTCGTTCAACGCGGCGGCGCCGGGGAGTCCGCGTGGGGCGTCGAGCCCGAGTTCGTAGTGGCCTCGGCGGAGGTTCTGTATGAACGCGTGTCCGGCGATGATTGTCTGTGCGGTCCGGTCGGTGCGTAGCCCGCGCATCGGTCTGAGCCGGTGCTTGAGCTGGCTGTGGTCGGCCTCGATCCGGTTGTTGGCGTGCCGTTCGACGTGGCGCCACGTTTGAGGGAACCAGTTCATCGAGGATCGCTGCGCCGCCTGTACGTCCTGTTCGTCCCGGGCGAACGCTTTTCGCGGAACGATTCGTGCGCAGCGTCCGGGCCGAGTGCGCCGACCAGATCCTGATCTACGGCGAACAGCACGCCCGCACCGTGCTCCGCGACTACGAGGACCACTTCGACCGGCACCGGCCACACCAAAGCCTGAACCAGCGCCCACCCGACCACGACCCGGGCATCATTGTCGCGATCGACCAACGGATCCATCGACGACGTGTCCTGGGTGGCGTGATCAACGAGTACCACCGGGACGCCTGACCAACCCGCCAACAACCCAGCTCACAGCACGTAAACGAGTTTTGGCGCGGTACACGGAGCCTGAAGGTAAAAAGCAAGCTCGTGACGTGTTCCGCTGGATCTCGCCACGGTCCGGGTCCGACGACGGAAAGTCCTCAATGGACTGGTCAACGAGTATTCTCAGGCAGCGTAGCCAAACCGGGTTTCCGAACGGTACTTGGCTGTTCAATCCCGAGAGATATTCATTGATGTACGACAATCAAAAAACTCGCAGACATCTTGTCCCGGAGTTGTGGCTCAGGTATCGTTGGCGATCAATGGAGACGGAAAGGTCCTGCTGAATCGTGTATTCGCACCTGCATCCGGCCACGGAGCGCCAAAATTACGCCGGCTATCTCCGAATTCCGGAGCTCATGTCGCTGCAGCATCCGCTCACTCCGCCGGACGACCCCAGGACGTTCCATGCGGAGCACTTCTTCATTGTCGTACATCAATGCAGCGAGTTACTGTTGCGACAGGTGATCCTGGAGCTCGACGCCGCGGTCGAGTGCCTGGCCATGACGGACGGTGACGTCGAGGACTGGCTGGAGAGCGTGGGCCGGGCTAGCGACTGCATGGTGACGCTGCGTCAGCAGGCCGAGCTGCTCGGGCGGCTGCCGGTCGAGTGCTTCGCCGCGTTCCGGCAGCGGCTCGGCACGGCGAGCGGCGCTCAGTCCGCGCACTTCCACCGGCTGCGGACGATCCTCGGCCTGAACGGCGACAGGCCGGGCCCGCTCTTCGAGGGCTACCTGCGGCTGCTCGACCGTTCCGGTCGCGATCTGGCCGAGTTGGTCGCCGAGGGGCTGCGCGGCGACCCGATGTTCCGGATGTCCCAGGCCCTCGCCGAGCTGGCGCAGGGGGTCTGGAGCTGGCAGACGACCCACGTCCACGTCGTCACCCGGATGATCGGTGACCGCTCGGGCACGGGCGGCACGACCGGCCTGGAATACCTGACGAGCCGGCTGCGCACGCCGTTCCCGCAGCTGTGGGCGGCCCGCGCCGAGGCGCACGCCAGCCACGCCCAGACCCTCGGCGGCCACGTCGAGACCTTTAGCAGCCACGCCGAGACCCACGGGGTACCCGTTGCTTAGCCGCACTGACTTCACCGGAACAACCGCCGTCCTGTCCCTGCTGTCCGGCGCCATCACGACGCAGGTCGTCTCGGCAGGCGTCGGCCTCGGGCTGCCCGACCACCTGAGCGACCGACCCTGCAGCGCCGAGGACCTCGCGCGAGACACCGGCGTCGACCTGCCCAACCTGCTGCGTATCGTGCGGGCCTGGGCGGCGTTCGGCCTGCTCGCCATCGACGACGCCGGCGAGCTGCGGCAGACGCCATTGACCCCGCTGCTGCGCCGGGACACGCCGGGCTCGCTCCACCACCGGTCGCTGCAGCTCGGCCACCCCGACCTGTTCCGGGTCTTCGAAGGGCTCGGCACCGCGCTGCTCGACGGTGGTTGCGCGTTCGAGGCGGCGCACAAGCGCACGATGTACGAGTTCTTCGGCGACAGTCCGCCGCTCGGGGAGCTGTTCGTGCGCGACCTGTCCGCCAACTCCGTCGGCATCGGCGACGAGCTCGCCCGCGCGTACGCCTTCTCGGGCGTGTCCTCCGTCGTCGACATCGGCGGCGGCGACGGCCGGATGCTGACCCGGCTGCTGCGGGCCTGGCCGCACCTGCGCGGCGCCGTCTTGGAGCGGGCCGAGGTGCGGCCGGCGGTGGAGCGGCTCCTCGACGCGGAAGGTGTGGCGGACCGGTGCGCGGTCGTCACCGGCGACTTCTTCGCGGGCGTCCCGGCCGGGCACGACATGTACCTGCTGAAGTACGTTCTGCAGGACTGGGGCGACGCGGAGGCGACCGCGCTGCTGCGGTCGTGCCGGGCGGCGATGGGCGACGGGAGCCGCCTGCTGATCCTCGAGCAGATCGTCCCCGACCGGCCCACAGCGACGCCACGCGCACAGTCGGCGGTCCTCGACGACCTGCTGGTGTTCTCGTTCACCGGCGGCGGCAACCGCACCATGAGCGAGTTGGCGGCACTCGTCCACGGCTCGGGCCTGACGATCCGCGAGCCCGCGACCCGGCTGCCGCAGGTCGACGTCGTCGAGTGCGTTCCCACGTGAACGTTCAGTAGTAGCGGATCTCGGCGTCTTCGAGCCGCCGGATCGCCTCCACGACGACGGCCTCGCCTCCGCCCAGGTACGCCCGCAGGAACGGCACGCCGGCGTCGGTGCCGTCGATCGTGATCGACGCGTGCGAGAACAGCAGCCCGGCGCGGTCCAGCAGGTCGCGGCGCCAGGCGTCGACGCCGTCCGGCCGGGTGCGGAACGCGGGCGGTACTGCGACCAGGAAGTACGGCGTCGCGGTCCCGGTGGCGGTGAGCTCCCGCGGCCAGCCCAGCCCGACCAGCGACTTGGCCCACAGGGCCCGGTGGTGGCCGAAAGCGGCGCGCTGCCCGGCGAGGTAGCGGGCGCACTCGGGGTCGGCCAGCCAGCGCGCGATCGCCCACTGCCGGCGCGCCCCGCGTGGGAAGGCCCACTGGATGGTGTGCCGCGCGATGGCACGCAACGTCTCGGGGTGGGCCATGACGCTGCCGATGCCCCAGTCGTTGCAGGCGAACACCTTGCCGAACGACTCCACGCGGCACCACCGGCGCCGTGCCCGCTCCGGCGCGTCGGCGCGTACGAAGTACCCGAGCAGGGTCGCCGGCGCGGAGACCTCGTCGGCGTCGTCGGTCACGACCCGGCGGTAGGCGTCGTCGAGCAGGATTCCCGCGCCGCGGGCGGTGGCGGCCTCGAACAGCGTCGCCAGCACGCTCTCCGGCCAGGTCGCGCCGGTCGGGTTGTGCTGGGTGTTCACCACGACCAGCGCGAGCCGTCGGCCGGGGTCGGCGTCGATTCCGGCCAGTGCATGCTCGATGTCGGCGGGGTCGGGGATCCAGGCGTGTTCGGCGCGCAAGGGCCAGTACGCCATCTCGTAGCCGAGCGGCTCGAAGATGCCGGCGTAGTCCCACGTCGGGTAGGCGCACAACACCGCCGGGGTCCGGCCGTCGCCGTCGCCGTCGAGCAGGTGCCGGGCGAAGTCGCCCATGATGCCGCGGGTGCCGGTGCCGGAGGTGAGATGCAGGTCGAAGTCCGCACCGGGGCTCGCGTGCCGGTCCAGTCGCTCGGACCGCACGGTGTCCGCCGCGATCGACTGGCGCGCCTCGGGCAGGCCGGCCGGCGTCCGGCTGTATCCTGCGAGGTGCTGCGGCGCCTGCTGTTCGTACGCCGCCAGCCCGGCCGGCAGCGCCCCACCGAGCAGGTAGGGGTCGCCGATCGACATTGGCAGCGGTGGCAGGGCGTGACCGGACCGCAGGTAGCGGTCGAGCATCCGCGCGTCATCGGTGGTGTCGACGTCGGGATCGGTCATCAGGCCGGCGAGAGGCGGCAACCGCAGCATCCGCACCATGATAGCAGACATATATAAATGTCGATGCATAACCCGCGCTGACCCGACGACTTCCCGGATGTCGGAGACGGCGAGCCTGCCGACGGCGGCCACCACAGCCTGCTGGTCCGGCGTAACACCACCACCGGCGAGCTCGCCTTTTACCGCTGCTGGACACCCCAGCCGGCCAGCCTGGTCCGCCTGGTCATGGTGGCCGGGACCCGTTGGAGCTTCCGGGGGTGACGAGTCCGGTTTCGTAGGCGATGACGACGAGCTGGGCGCGGTCGCGGGCGTCCAGCTTAGTCAGCAGGCGGCTCACGTAGGTGCGGGCGGTGTCCGGGCTGAGGTGCAGCGCGGCACCGATCTCCGCGTTGGACCGTCCGGTGCCGACCTGTGCGAGGACGTCGCGTTCACGGTCGGTGAGCCCGGCGAGCCGCCGGATGTCCGGCACGGGGGAGCGGGCCGCGGCGGCCAGGACGCGCCGGGTGACGGCGGGGGAGAGCAGCGCGTCGCCGCCGGCCACGGTGCGCACGGCGGCCCGCAGGGCGTCGGGCGGGGTGTCCTTGAGCAGGAAGCCGGCCGCGCCGGCCCGGATGGCCTCGAAGAGGTACTCGTCGTCGTCGAAGGTGGTCAGCATGACGACCTGGACGTCGGTGAGGCCCGGGTCGGCCAGTATGCGGCGGGTGGCCTCGATGCCGTCCGTGCCGGGCATGCGGACGTCCATGAGCACCACGTCCGGTCGCGCGGCGCGCACGATGTGCAGACCCGCGGCGCCGTCACCGGCCTCGCCGACGACGGTGATGTCCGGTGCGCGGTCGAGCAGCGCGCGCAGCCCGGCGCGGACGAGGTGCTGGTCGTCGACGATGACGACCTGGATGTCCGTCATGCGCCGCTCCCGGCCAGCGGCAGGCGTGCGTGGATCCGGAACCCGCCGCGCTCGCCGTTGCCGGCCTCGACGGTGCCGCCGAGCAGGCAGACCCGCTCGGCCATGCCCCGCAGTCCATGGCCGTTGCCGTCCAGCGGTGCGCCGGGTGGTGCGCCGTGGCCGTCGTCGACGACCTCGAGCGACAGCCCGGGTCCTGTCGCCCGCACCGTGACGTGCACCTGGCTGGCGTGTGCGTGGCGCAGGGTGTTGGTGAGCGCCTCCTGGACGATTCGGTAGGCGGTCGTGCCCACGACGGCGGGCAGCGCATCGACCCGGCCGGTGACGGTCAGCTCGACGGGCAGGCCGCTGCGGCGCACCCCGTCGACGAGGGTGTGCAGTTGGTCGAAGCCTGGTGCGGGTTCGCGGGTACCGGAGTCGCGGCGCAGGGTGTGCAGGGTGGCGCGCAGCTCACCCATCGCGCTGCCACCGGCCGAGCTGATCGCGGCGAGCGCGGTCCTGGCCTGGTCCGGTGCGTTGTCGGCGAGAGCCTCCTGCGCCACCGCCGACTGCAGCGTGATGACCGACATCGTGTGGCCGAGGGTGTCGTGCACCTCCCTGGCGATGCGCAGCCGCTCCGCCTCGACCTGCCGGGCGGTCTCCCGGCGGCGGTCCTCGACCGCGGCGACCGCCTGCCGGGCCATCTCGGCGCGCAGCGACCTCCTGCTGCGCACGGCGTCGCCGAGGGCGATGACGGCGAGCATCAGCGCGGCCTCGGAGCCGAGGTCGAAGCCCACGACGATCGAGACGGCGTCGCCCTCCGCCAGCCGCATGGCCACCGACAGCGCCAGCAGCCCGCCGCCGACGAGGGTCGCCGGCACCACCCGGCCGCGCTCCGCCGCCGTGTACAGCACGGCGGCGGTCGGCGCCGCCAGGCCGATCGCCGGGAGGTCCAGCCAGTAGTACCCGACGATGCCGGCCGCGGTCGCCAGCAGCGCCGGGACCGGCCACTGCCGGCTGCACAGCAGCAGCCCGCCGAAGCCGACCGCGAAGGCGTAGGCGAGCACCGCCCGGCCGGGTGGCCCGCCGTCGGTGATCACGGCCGCCGCGGCCAGGCAGAAGGTGGCGACACCGAGCAGCGCGTCGGTGCGGGTGGGTCGGCAACGCACACCAGCAGCGTAAACGGCATGCCGGGCGGCCGCTGTCGCCGTGGAGCGTCAGGCCCGCGCCGCCGCGTACGTCAGGAAGCGACGCCGGTCCGCTCCCGCAGGCGGCAGACGGCGACGCCGGCGCACCACAGCATGGTGGACGACCACCGGGGACCGCCCGGCAACGGCGCGACGACACAGGAGGACCCGAACGTGTCCCGTACCAAACTGACCTGGATCACACTCGTGGTGCTGGTGTGGACCGCGATGCTGTCGTTCGGTGGCGTGGCCGCCGAGACGGTGATGCTCTACCCGAACATCTTCGGCGACGCCCCGGCGTCGCTGGAACGGGCCCGCGAGTTCATGGTCGCGGGCGGCCCGAGCGACTACTTCCCGCCGCTGGGCGCCACAGTGGTGCTCAGCAGCCTCGCCGCGGTGCTGCTCACCTGGCGCGACCCGCGGTTGCGGTGGTGGATCGCCGGCGCGGCCGGGGCCTTCATCGCCTGCGAGTTCCTGTTCTCCGCGGTGTTTTTCTGGCCCCGCAACGAGATCATGTTCGTCGACCCGGTCGGTACCCACTCCCCGCAGTACCTGCGGCAGGTGGCCGACGAGTTCGTCGCCGGGCACCGGGTCCGTCTCGCCGGCGGCGCGGTCACCGCCGTGCTCGCCTTCACCGCGCTGCTGCGCTTCGCCCGCGACACGGCTCGCGCGAGCGTCGCCGCGGAGGCCGCGCGATGAGCCGGCCGCGCCGGATGCTCGGGTTCTCCTGGCCGGTGCTGGTCGGCCTGGCCGCACTGGCCGTGCCCCGGCTCGTGCTGCACGACCTCGGCGTCGTCGAGGAGGGCAGCCTCGTCAACGGACTGCTGGTCTTCCTCCCCCCGCTGTGCTGGATCGCAGCGGCGCTGTGGCAGCGGCCGCCGCGCCCGTTCGTGACCGTCCTGGTCATCGGCGCGCTCTACGGCGTGTTCCTCGCCGCCGGCCATCAACTGCTGTGGGACACCGCCTTCGACGGGGTCACCCCGACCCTCGGCGGGAACCTCGCCGACGTGGACCCCACGGTGCAGCGCGGCGTCGTGCGCGGCGCCGCGGCGGTGTCCAGCCTCGTCACCGGGACGATCGTCGGCGCGGTCACCGGCGCCGTCGCGGCGCTGCTGTGCCGGGTCGTGGCGCCCCGCCCGGGACCACCCGACGAAGCCGACAGATAGGAAGCCGGCTCCGGCGACGCAGGCCCTGCTGTCGTACGCGACGCGCGGCGTCGTCGAGCAGCATCGGTCACAACAGCACGGGCGGGACCGAGGTCCCGTTCCGGCAGTACACCAGAGACGACGGCGGCCAGGGCCTGGACCCGGTTCCGGGCGTGACCCCGGTGGTCTACCACGTCGGCGACGCGGACGGCAACCGTCTCGTGTCACGTGACCCGGCCGGTGCCACCGTCTACCTTCCGGGCCACGAGCTGCGGAAGGTCGGTTCGGCCATCACCTGTACCCGGTTCTACGGCGACGCGGCGAGCCGTACCCCGGCGGGGCTGACCTGGCTCAGCGCCGATCACCACAGCACGGCGAACCTCGCGGTCAACGCCGGCACCCTCGCGGTCACGAACCGCCGGCTCGACCCGTTCGGCAACCCCCGGGGCGCCGTCCCGGCCTGGCCGAACGTGAAGGGCTTCGT
The DNA here is from genome assembly GCF_040654975.1 of Dactylosporangium sp. NPDC050588. NCBI lineage: Bacteria > Bacillati > Actinomycetota > Actinomycetes > Micromonosporales > Micromonosporaceae > Dactylosporangium > Dactylosporangium sp. NPDC050588. Next base: position 77,241 of record NZ_JBFAJA010000064.1, read on the forward strand.
CAACGGCACGGTCGACGGCACCGGACTGACCCACCTCGGCGCCCGCGAGTACGAGCCGACCACCGGCCGGTTCATCTCCGACGACCCGGTCACCAACCCGAACGATCCGCAGCAGATCCACGGCTATGCCTACGCGAACTCAAGGCCGACCTCGCTCAGTGATCCATCCGGTCTCGAACCTCGCCCCTGGCACAACCCGAACTACGACCCGAACACGTGCGCGAACGGCAAGGGCGGATACGAATGCCACCCTGCCGATGACGTGCGGACGAACGGGCCGATCGGAGGGCCGGGGAACGGGGGCAAGCCTGGTCAGAATCCCGGCGCGACCGAGGACCCGGCGACCAGCGAGGTGCCGTGCACGGTCAACCCCGAGCCCTGCTTCAATCCCGGCGTCGTCGTGCCCGGCGGCGGGAACCCGCTCAACGTCCCGCAACCGCCCGGCACCTACTTACAGCGGTCCTCTCGGCGGCACCAATCACCTACAGCGCAGTGGATTGACACCTGCGGGACCCGAGGCCAGCATCGCGAACGGCTACAACATCATCCAGATACGAGTCTGGGGGAAGGTGGTGTTCGCGGACGATACGACAGGTTCCTTCACGGGGTACGGTGTGTGGGGGATCTAGACCGCACGCGGAGGGAATTCGGTGACAGCGCAGGCCCTCGGGCGCCTCAAGGATGCACTGGCATTGGTGCAAGACGATGTCTTTGCGTCAGGTCTCTCGTTCAGGCTTGCCGTTCGGAGCGTGGGTTCCTTCAGAGAACGTCCCATCTATCACGTGACCTTGGAAGACGGCAGGTTCTACGGCGGGCAGGGCCGTCTTGAAGGGGAAACGGAGGAGGATGCGCTGGCCGAAGTTGCCGAAGATGTCCAAGACCTGTTCGCCGAGGTGCTGAACATCGCATGGCCCGACTGCGCAGTGCACAACCGTGGACTGCACATGCTCTGCCTGGCCGGCTCGTCACCGGCATGGTGGTGCTATTTCGGGGAGGGTCACCTGGTGGCACCCGTCGGGGAGCTGTCGGCATTGAACCCTTCCTGAGTTGACTCGCGGGCCGTCCGTCAAGGACGGGCGGCCACCGACCCGAAGGCCGAGGGCCGATCCCGGGTTGCGGCTGGAGTATTAGCCGTCGACCATCGGAGCAAGGTGAGGCTACGCTTTGTTCCACCGCACTACCCGGCGACCGCCGGGCGATTCCCCCGGTGCCCGAACGTCACAGGTAGTCACCGGGCCAGTGGAACGCCCCCGGCGCGGCGGTCATCGCGGCGAGCAGCTCCGGGGCGGCGTGTAGGGGCCGGAGCATCCCAGTGGTGTCGGTCTCGGTCACCGGGTCGCGCAGCAGCCGGGGCAGCGCCGCGTCGACCGCAGGGTCGGCGGGCAGCCGGGCCGTGCAGCGCTGCACGCCCGCCGCGCGGGCGTCCTCGGCGACGGCGGCGAACAGGGCGCCGAGGGCGTCCTCCCGGCCCGGCCGGCACGCAGCCTCCAGGACTTGTACCTCGCCGGCCGTGCGGCGCAGGACCACGTACCCGCCGAGGCGGCCGCGCCGGTGGGCGACGAGCACCTCGGCCGGCGGCGCGTACCAGACGGGCACCCGGCGGTTCCAGTCGTCGGCGGTCCGGACGGTGGTGAGTGAGCGGTGGGCGTTGAACGCCCGGTGGGCTGCGGCAAGCCTGCTCCATTCGGCCAGCGAGCCGGGACCGGTCGTCCAGCCGGAGGACGGTGAGGCCGCTTCGGCGGTGCGACCGGCCGGGGCCGGTGTGCCGGTCGGGTAGCGCAGCGTGAACGGTTCGAAGCCGCTGCCGCGGTAGACGTCCGGGGTACCGGTGAACAGCAGCGACCAGGAACAGCCGTCCGCCGTCATCGCGGCCAAAGCCAGGTCGAGCAGGCGGCGGGCGTGGCCGCGGCCGCGGGCCGCGGGGAGGGTCGCCACGTTCGCGATCCCGCCGACCAGGTGCACAGCGCCGTCGGCGGCGCGCATCCGACGAGGAAGGTAGTAGACGGCGGCCAGAACCGTCGCCGCGTCCACCGCGACGAACGTGCGGGGGAAGCGCCCCGGGTCGCCGGCCCACAGCGGGAAGACGTCCGTGTCGGGAAAGGCCGTCGACCACAGGGCGCGCAGCGACGGCTCGTCGGCGGGGATGGCCGGGCGGTGCACGGTCAGCCCATGCGGGTGAGCAGCTGCCGGGTCACCGCGTGGGCGAGCGGCCGCCCCGCGGCGTACCGGGCGATCTCCTCCACCACGATCGCGCCCTGACGGCGCCGCCCCTGCACCGTGCCGGCGGCCTGGTGCGGGGTGAGCAGCACGTTCGGCAGCGCCCGCAGCGGGTGCCCGGAGGGCAGCGGCTCGTCGTCGAAGACGTCCAGGGCCGCGTCGATGCGGCCGGTGGACAGCTCGGCGACCAGCGCCGCCTCGTCGACCAACCAGGAGCGGGCCGTGTTCACCAGGCCGGCGCCGTCGGGCAGGAGCGCCAGCTCGCGGGCGCCGAGCAGGTGCCGGGTCTCCGGCAGGACCGGCGCGTGCAGCGCGACGATCCGGCTGCCGGCGAGCACCTCGTCGAGCCCGGCCAGCCGCACACCGAGCGCGGCCGCTTCAGACGCGGAGAGGGTCGGGTCGGCCAGCGTCACCTCGGCGCCCAGGGCGCGCACCAGCGAGACGTAGGCGCGGCCGGTCCGCGACGCGGCGACGACACCGACCTGGCAGCCGAGGATCTCGTCACGCGGCGGCGCCTGCTCGGCGGCGTCCCACGCGGCGCCCGCGTGCAGGGCGTGGTCGAAGCGGGGCAGCCGGTGCAGCAGCGCCAGCGTGAAGGCCAGCGCGACCTCCGCGACCGACCGGGCCATGCCCTGCCCCGCCTGCGTGACGGCGATGCCCCGGTCGAACACCCCGTCGGTGACGAACGGCTTGACCGACGCGCCGGTGTGGGCGACGAGCCGCAGCCGCGGGGCCAGGTCGAGCAGGCCGGCGTCCAGCCGCGGGAAGCCCCACGCGGTGACGAGCACCTCGGCGCGGGGCAGCCACTGCGCCGCCGCGGCGTGGTCGTCCACCAGGACGCAGTCGGCGACCTCGGCCAGCCGGGCGCCGACCTCGGCCGGGAAGAACTGGCCGCGCAGGGCGGGCGGCACCGACACGACGGTCACCGGCAGCCGTGGCGCGTCACCGGAGCCAGGCATCGCGGTGCTCCTCGACGAAGTCGTCGTCCGTCAGCCACGGGTAGGCGGCCGCGACCCGGGTCAGCTCCTCGGCCTGGCCGGCGGAGAGCCCCTCGTCCGGGTCGAGGCACCACACGCCGGCGAGCAGCCCCTGCCGGCGCAGCACCTCGTGGACGCCGGCGATGCAGCCGCGGAAGGCGTTGGCGGCGTCGAACACGGCGGCGTTGGCGTCCGTGACCGCCGCCGCGCGATCCGTCAGCTCGGCGAGCGTGACGGCGTCGCCGTCGCGGGCCGCGCGGACCCGGTCGAACATGGCCACCGCGGCGCGGGTCCAGACAGCCCACTGGCCGAGCAGGCCGCCGGCGAAGCGCCGCCCGGCGAACCGGCCGAGCAGGTCGCCGACGATGTGGTCGTCGTTGCCGGTGTAGAGGGCGACCTCTTCGCCCCGGTCGGCGGACACGATGCCGCGGACGGCTTCCAGGGTGCGGTACCGGTCGAACGGCGCGAGCTTGACCGCCACGACCGACGGCAGGTCGGCGAACGCCCGCCAGAACGCCGTCGACAGGCGCGGGCCGCCGATGGCAGGCTGGAGATAGAAGCCGACCACCGGCAGTACCGTGCCCACCGCCCGGGCGCGCTCCAGCAGGGCAGCCTCGTCGGCGCCCGGCACGACCGGCGACAGCAGCACGGCGTCGTAGCCGAGGCCGGCGGCGAGCTCGGCCTCGGCGACCGCCTGTGCCGTGTCGCCGCACGCCCCGGCGATCTTCACCACCGGCCGGCCGGCCTCGGCGTCGACCACCTCGGCGGCGAGCGCCAGCACCGGTGCGAGCAGCCCGGCCTGGCGGATCTCGAACTGGGTGGTGTGCACGCCGACAGCGACGCCGCCCGCGCCCGCGGCCAGGTAGTAGCGGGTGAGCGCGCGCTGCCGCCGCTCGTCGAGGGCCCGGCCAGCGGTGAGGGCGAGGGGGTGCGCCGGGATGACGGTGCCCGACCGGAGCAGATCAAGACCCACGGTCAGAACCTCCCGTCGCGGACGGCGAACTTGGTCGGCTTGCCCGAGGTGGGCAGGCCGGCGGCGAGCCAGTCCGCCTGCCAGTCGACGAGGGTGCCGAGCGGCACGTCCGGATAGCCGAACAGCGCGTGGCAGCGGGTGGCGTCGTTGAGCAGCGCGGCGGGGGCCTCGGTGCCGGTGATGGTCACCGGCCGGCCGAGCCGTTCGCCGAACCTGGCGGCGAGGCGGCGCACCGGGGCGGTCTCCGGGCCGGTCAGGTTGAGGGTGAACACGCCGGTGCTGGCGTGGCGCAAGGAGCGCAGGGCGACCTCGTTGGCGTAGCCCTGCCAGACCACGTTGACGTGGCCGGTGGTGACGTCGATCGGCGTGCCGGCGAGGACGGCCTGGCCGACGTCGGCGAGCACCCCGTAGCGCAGGTCGACCGCATAGTTGAGCCGCAGGACCGTCACCGGGGTGCCCCTCGTGGCGGCGGCGTGGGCGAACACCTGCTCCCGGCCGAGGCAGCTCATCGCGTAGTCGCCGAGCGGACCGGTCGGGTCGTCCTCGACGCAGCCGCCGGAGGCGACCGGCACGAGCGGGTAGACGTTGCCGGTGGAGAACGCCGCGATCCGGGCGCCGGCGTAGCGGCGGGCGACGGCGGCAGGCAGCACCGCGTTGACGACCCAGGCCAGGTAGGGGGCGGCCGAGGTGCCGAACTTCGCGCCGACCATGAACACCACGTCGGTCGCGTCGGGCAGCTCCCGCAGGTCGTGGTCGCCGAGCAGGTCGAACGGCACCGGTTCGACGCCGTCGGCGGCCAGCGCCGCGGCGGCCTTCTCGTCGGACCAGCGCGACACGGCGTACACCCGGTCGCCGGTGCGCCCGGCCGCGTCGAGGCCGCGGCGGGCCAGGCGGCACAGCGACGGGCCCATCTTGCCGCCGGCGCCGAGGACGACGAGGTCGCCGGCGCCCTCGGCGAGGTCGGCGACGAGCGCCGGCGACGGCCGGGCGAGCCGGTCCTCCAGTTCGGTTTCGCTGCTGAACACGGGTCTCATCCTTTGATTCCGGACATCGTGACGCCCTCGGTGAAGTACCGCTGGCCGACGAGGTAGGCGGCGAAGATGGGCACGAACGCGATCACCGAGCCGGCGAGCATGACGTTGAGCGGCACCTGTTCCTGCTGGAGCGAGGCGATGCCGACGGTGAGCGTGCGCATGTCCCCGCTCTGCCCGATGATCAGCGGCCAGAGCAGGTCGTTCCAGTGCCACAGGAAGACGAACACGCCCAGCGTGGCGAGGATCGGCTTGCACAACGGCAGCACGATCCGGGTGAACATCCGCCACTCCGACGCACCGTCGATGCGGGCCGCCTCGAACAGCTCATCCGGCAGGCCCTGGATGAACTGGCGCATCAGGAACACGGCCTGGGCGTTGGCGAGGGTGGGCAGGATCAGGCCCCAATAGGTGTCGACGCCGCCGGCCTTCGCGATGAGGATGAACGTCGGGATGAGCGTCACGTGGTACGGCACCATCACCATCGCCAGGAAGGACCAGAACATCGTCTCCCGGCCGGGGAAGCGCTTCTTCGCGAACGCGTAGCCGGCCATCGCGGCGAGCAGCAGCACCAGCACGACGCTGACGACCGAGTAGATCGCGGTGTTCAGCAGCCAGCGCAGGATGCTCTGGGCCTCCAGGACCTTGCCGTAGGCGCCGGTGTCGATCGGCCACGGCAGCAGGCTGCCCGGGAACTCGACGGCCGCCGCCGGTTTGAGGCTCAGGACCACCATCGCGTAGAAGGGGAACAGCGTGATGACGCTGGCCACGGCCAGCAGCACGGTGCGCAGCACCTTGCCGGCCGGGCCGGGCTGCAGGGCGCGGTAGGCGCGGGGCCGACGGGGCCGACGGGGCGCGGTCGTGACGGTCACTTGTCCCTCCCGAGGGCCAGCCGCTGGATCAGCGCGACGAAGAGCGTGAGCACGAACAACGCGACGCCGATGGCACTCGCGTAGCCGAGGTCGAAGTACTTGAAGCCCTGGTCGTACAGGGCCATGACGAGTGTGTAGCTGGCCCGCGCCGGGCCGCCGCCGGTCATCGCGTAGACGAGGTCGAAGACCTGGAACGAGGCGGTCGTCTCGATCACCAGCAGGAAGAACAGCACCGGCCGCAGCTGCGGCAGGACGATCCAGCGGAACCGCTGCCACGGCCCGGCCCCGTCGGTGAGCGCCGCCTCCTCCTGCTCGCGCGGTAGGTCCTGCAGGCGGGCCAGGACGATGAGCATGCCGTAGCCGAAGTGCGACCAGACGCCGACGAGGGCGAGCGCCGGCAGGACCAGGGTGGTGGAGGCGAGCCACGAGTCGTCGGGCAGCCCGAACCAGCCGAGGATCCGCGACCACGGGCCGTCGCTGGAGAAGACCCACGCGAAGATCGTGGCCACGAGCACGAGGCTGGTGACGACCGGCAGGAAGAACACCGAGCGGAAGAAGCCGACGCCGCGGAAGCCGCGCCGGACCAGCAGGGCCAGCCCGACCGAGACGGCGACGGTCACCGGCACGTACAGCAGGGTGTAGACGACGGTGACCCGCAGCGCCTGCCAGAAGACCGGGTCCTCGGCGAGGCGGCGGGCGTTGTCCAGCCCGGTCCACTCGGCGTCGGCGCCGATGGAGTACTCCATGAACCCGAGCACCAGCCCCGCGATCGCCGGGCCGAACCGGAACACGAGGAACAGCAGGAACGCGGGAAGGACGAAGAGCAGACCCCACCGGGCCTCGCGCCGGGCCACAACCCGCCGGGTCCGCCGCGCAGGCACCTGCGCTATGTCGGCCACCTGTGCTGTTTCGGCCATCCGCCGTCCTTTCCGTGAACAAGGGAGCCAGCCCGCCGCGAGGGTGCCGCGGCGGGCCGGACCGGAGGTTAAGGATCTTCGTGAGGTAGGCGGATAGCGGCGGCCGGAGGGATGCTGGTAGGCGGGGGGTGGCTGACATGAACACTCTTCGTCTGGCACATAGG
>NZ_JBFAJA010000065.1:0-83478 GCF_040654975.1 Dactylosporangium sp. NPDC050588
CGCTCCACGATCCTCGCCGCCACCGCCGGCCTGCTGATGTCCCTGGACGGCATGCACTTCGTCCTCTCGCGGGCCGCGCTGCTGGACATCTTCCTAATGTTCTGGATCGTGGTCGCCTTCTACTTCCTGGTCCTGGACCGCGAGCAGCGGCGCGCGAGGTGGCTGGCGGCGCTGGAGCGCGGCGTCGACCCGAGCCGCCCCGGCCCGGCCAACCGGCCTCGCCTCGGCGTCCCCTGGTACCGGCTGGCCAGCGCCGTCTCGCTGGGCCTCGCGTGCGGCGTCAAGTGGAGCGCGCTGTGGTATGTGCTGCTCTTCGTCGCGCTGACCCTGATCTTCGACATCAGCGCCCGCCGCGCGGCCGGGTCGCGGCACAGCGTCCGGGACGGCATCCTCGACGACGGCCGCTGGATGGTCGTCATGGTGGGTCTCGCGCTGGTGACGTACCTCGCGACCTGGACCGGCTGGTTCCTGTCCGACGACGGCTACTTCCGGCACTGGTACGCGCAGGCGAACGGCCGTCCGAGCGACCGGCCGATCATCGACCCGCTGCTCAACCTGTGGCATTACCACCATGAGGCGTACAAGTTCCACACCGGGCTGAGCTCGAAGCACCAGTACCAGTCGTGGCCGTGGATGTGGCTGCTGCTCGGCCGCCCCGTGGCGTTCTACTGGAACACCGACGGGCCGTGCGACGCGAGCAGCTGCGCGTCGGAGATCCTGCTCCTCGGCACGCCCGTGCTGTGGTGGTCGTTCCTGCCGGCGCTGCTGGCGCTCGGCTGGCTGGCGATCGCCCGCCGCGACGGCCGGGCCTGGCTGATCATGGTCTGCGCCCTGGCCGGCATCGTGCCGTGGTTCCAGTCGATGCCCGAGCACCGCACGATGTTCTACTTCTACGCGCTGCCCGCCGAGCCCTTCCTGGTCCTCGCCGTGGTGTACGTCCTGGGCGCCATCATCGGACCCCCGCGGCACGTCAAGCCCGCCAGCGACCACCGGCTGATCGGTTCGATCGTCGCAGGTGCGTATGTGCTGCTCGTAGCGGCATGTTTCGCCTATTTCTATCCGATCTATAGTGGAATGGACATTACGTACACTGAATGGTTCTCCCGGATGTGGCTCGGCTCCCGCTGGGTGTAACTCCGACGGGAGCCTGGGTATCACCTGACTCGACGGACTGCCTTATATTATTTGCCGCACGGCAAGCAAAGGCTTCGGTCGCGATGGTGAAGGGTCACATGTCCGGCGTTGGCTCCATCGAGAAGGCTTTGCGCACTGCCCCACCGGATCGGTTGGTGGAGGTGCTCGACGCCCACCTGAGTGCGTCACACGGGACGAAGAGCAGCACCGTGTGGCTCGCCGACTACCGCTCGACCTCGCTGTCCCCCAGCGGCGTCGAGCCTGACGGCGTTGACGACCTGCTGGCGTCGGCCACCAGAGCGTTCGCCAGCCAGACGGTCGTCGTGGACGCCCGCGAGGGGCAGTCGCTGGCCCGGCTGCACCTGCCGATCACGGCGTGGGGCGAGCGCGTCGGCGTGCTCAGCGTGGTGCTGGACGCCGACCGGACGCAGCAGGCGCGGGAGGGGCTGCGCGAGCTGGCCGGCACCTTCGCCGTGGCGTTGCAGGCGGTGTACCGGCGGACCGACCGCTACCACATGGACCGCCGCCGCAACGGCAGGCTGACGATGGCCGCCGAGATGCAGTGGGACCTCCTGCCCGCCCGGGGCTACGACCAGCCCGGCGTGAAGCTCGCCGGGCAGCTGGAGCCGGCGTACGCCGTCGGCGGCGACCACTTCGACTGGTCCATCAACGGCGACTGGCTCACCGTCACCGCCCTCAACGGGATGGGCACCGGCCTGGACGCCGCGCTGCTCACCACCCTCGCCGTCAACGCGATGCGCAACGCCCGGCGGTCCATCCCCACCGGCCTCAGCGCCCCCGGCGACCTCGCCGACCAGGCCGTCCTCGCCGCCGACGCGATCTATTCGCAGTACGGCGGCACCCGCCACGTGGCGACCCTCCTGCTGTCGCTCAACCTCGCCACCGGCGACCTGCGCATCATCGACGCCGGCTCGCCCCGCATGCTTCTGGTCCGCGGCGGCCAGGTCCGCGACATGGTCCTCGACCCGCAGCTGCCGCTCGGCATGTTCGGCGACACCAGATACGTCGAGGAGCAGGAGCGTCTCCAGCCCGGTGACCGCGTCTTCATCGTGAGTGACGGGGTGCACTCGGCCACCCGGCCGAACGAAGCCGCGTACGGTGAGCGGGAGTTGAGCCGTGCCATACGATCGACCCGGTTGCAACCACCGGCCGAGGCGATCAGCAGCGTCATGCGGAGCCTGCGTGACTATCATGCAGGCGCAGAGCTCGCCGACGATGCGCTGATCGTCTGCCTCGACTGGTCGCCCAGAGCCGACCCGTGATCCCCGCGAACCCCGGAGGACGACGTGCGGACCCGACCCTCACCGCACCCGGCTGGCAGTGACGACGCGGCCTCGATGGCCGCTGCCCTGGTCGACGCCGCGGGCCAGGCACTGGTGCTCGCCACCAGCGCCGCCAACGACAACTCCGGCGTGTCCGCCGCCCAGCTCCGCGTCCTGGGCGTCGTCGACCAGGCCGGCTCGATCAACCTGACCCAGCTGGCGATCGCGCTGCACACCGCCCCGTCGTCCGCCAGCCGCCTCTGCGACCGCCTCGAGGCCGCCGACCTGCTGCGCCGCACCAACGACGACCGCGACCGGCGCGAGGTCTGGCTGGTGCTCACGCCCACCGCCCGCCGCCTGCTCGACGGCCTGGGCCGCCAGCGCCAGGAGACGATCGCCGCCGTCCTGCGCCGCATGTCCCCGGACGACCGCGCCGCCCTGGTCCAGGGCCTCCAGTCCTTCTCCCACGCCGCCGGCACCCCCGTAGCCGACTCCTCCAAGGCCCAGGCCAGCTAGCGCTGCAATTCCCCCACCGCCGCCGCGCCGCCCCCGGCGGGGATGCTGTGCTTCCACCCCACCGCCGCCGCCGCGCCGCCCCCGGCGGGGATGCTCACCCGCACCCCGATGCGCCGCTCCGCGCCGCACTGCCCGCGCCGAGACGCGAGCCAAGCCAAGCGGCGCACGCGCGCCGCATCCGGTGGGGCCGGCCGACGCGAGTGCCCGGCTTGATCCAAGGACAGATCTGGCCGCCCGCACAGCCACGGTTGTCCTTGGATCACGTTGAGCTTCCCCCGCGACGGCACTGCCGCCCGGCCCGGGCGCTGGCACTGCGTCCGCCGCCGTGATCCATGGACGGATCTGGCCGTCCGCGCGGCCAGGGTTGTCCTTGGATCACACGGTCGGCCCCGCGACGGCGCTGTCGCCTGGTCTGGGTGCTGGTGCTGTGTCCGCCGCTGTGATCCATGGACGGATCTGGCGGTGTCCGCGGCCGGGGTTGTCCTTGGATCACATGGTCAAGGTCGGCGTCGGTGCGGGCGGGCGGGTGTCGAGGTGGGCCTGTGTGCGTGCGCGGCGTCTGGGGGCTGGTTGTCGCGGGTGCGTGGCTTGATCCAAGGACGGATCTGGCCGTCCGCGCGGCCAGGGTTGTCCTTGGATCATGTGGTCGGGTCCGGCGACGGGGTTGTTGCCTGGTCCGGGTGCGGTGGTGCGTCCGGCGCTGTGGCCCAGGGGTGGATCTGGCCGTGTGGGCGGCCACTGCTCGCCCGCGCCGCCACAGACGTTGATCAATGCCCGACTATGCGGTTTTTGTCCATAGATGTTGTGCGATCTGCCCGCGATTCAGAGATCGAACTGTGGATGGATCGCGCAGCGTCTATCGGGAGGAGGGGCGTGTGCGGGTATTGATCAACGCATGTTCGCTGGGGGTGGGCTGGGGGTGACGGGTTCGTGATCCGGAAGGGTTTGTGCAGCCCAGGGGTGCAGGCTTCCGGAGCATGGGGAGCCCGGGCACTGCGGCGGGCGGCCACCGGATGCGGCGCGCACGCGCCGCTTGGTCTGCCTCGCGCCATGGCGCGGGCAGTGCGTCGCGGAGCGGCGCATTGGGGCTGCGGGTGAGAATCCCCGCCGGGCCCCGCCGCGGCAGCGGTGGGGGGAATTACAGCGTCACAGGTCGAACCAGTGGTCTTCCTCGCGGGCGTCGGTGACCTCGGCGCCGGGGGCCCAGGCCTCGTAGAGGCCGCGCTCCACGCAGTGGGCGCCCAGGCGGGCCACCGCGTCGCCGTCGGGGCGGCTCAGGCGCAGGCGCAGCCAGTCGCCCTCCTCGCGGATGACGGTGCAGGGCGCGTCGCGCCAGGTGGCGGAGGGGACGCGGCGGGCCAGGGCGTCCAGCGGGTAGCGGGCGGCGCGGGTCTTCGCCGCGATCCGGAACTCGCCCGGCGGGTCGACGATCGCCTCGTAGACGTTGTCGCGGTAGCGGCCGACGTACCGGCTCAGGGGAGTGGTGGTCGGGAAGTACTCCTGGTCGGCGGCGATCGTGTCCGGCAGGAGGTGGCGCCACTGCGGGCCGTGCATGCGGCTCCACGCGCGCTGCTCCGGTAAGTACGTGTAGAGCGTCACCTCGGTGCCGTCGCTGGTGTAGGCGACCAGGGACGTGTTCGCCGGGACGGGGAGCTCGGCCAGGTCGCGGGTCACGAACTCGGGCACGATGTGCCGGCCGCTCGGGCTGAAGCCGGTGCCGATGACAGGGGAGCCGAGGCGGTCGTGCGGGGGCATCGAGACCAGGCCGCCGTACGAGTCGGCGAAAGGCACGTCGTAGTCCCACGGGTCCACGGCCCGCCAGCGGATCGCGAAGACGACGTCTTCGGGGGAGGAGGACGAGCTGAGGATCGCCAGGTCCTGCGGGGTGCGCAGGTGGGCGACGTCGAAGGCGCGGTAGCAGAAGCCGCTGATCGGCCAGCCGCGCAGGTGGCCACCGAGCTGCCGGCCGGTCAGGAATTTGATCATGCGGGTGCCGCGGCGGACCGTGGCCGTGCGGCGGATCGGGGCGATCCACTCGGCGGCGGACGGGGTCTGCGTGAGCTTGTGCAGGCCGGTCCAGTCCAGCGTGCGGGTGACGGGCATCAGCAGCGGCTCGTCCTCGTACACGGACAGGCCGCCGGCGACGACCTCCGTGACGTGCACGAAGCGGCGGAACGGCCAGCGGGCGCCCGGCCGCGGGTTGGGCAGGAAGCCGGGAGCGGGCTGCGTCGCGTACACCTCGAACGCCGCGCCCTGCGCGATCTCCTCGGCGGGGTAGGTGGTCCCGTCGAGCGTCACGCTGTGGGTCGCGGACCCTGCTGTATGCCCGATGACTGTCACCTTCGCGACGCTAGGACCGCCTGGTGAACGAATCGTGAACGCGGAACCGGAGGTGGCATGCTTATGGCCGATGAGTGAGCGAAGCGAGCGAATGATGTTGCAGCGTCTCGTGCCTCGCGGTGCCGGTGAGCGAAGCGAGCCGGCGCCGTGAGTGGGAGAAGACACAGCCGGCAGGGGGAGTTTCCCCCTGCGCCGGAAGCATTGCCGGTCGCGGTGCTAGACAGCCACACCCACATCGACATCACCCTGGAGGGTGACGGACAAAACGGGCCGTCGACGGTCGCGGAGGCGCTGGACCGGGCGAAAGCCGCCGGGGTCGACCGCCTCGTGCAGGTCGGCGTCGACGTGGAGTCGTCGCGGTGGGGTGTACAGGTGGCCGAGGAGCACCCGGACGTCGTGGCGACCGTCGCGCTGCACCCGAACGACGCACCGCGGCAGGCCGACCTGGACGGCGCGCTGCGGGAGATCGAGCGGCTCGCCGCCCACCCGCGGGTCCGCGGGATCGGCGAGACCGGGCTGGACTACTTCCGCACCGGCGACGACGGCCGCAAGGCCCAGCACGAGAGCTTCCGGGCGCACATCAGCATCGCAAAGCGGCACGGCAAGACCCTCGTCATCCACGACCGCGACGCGCACGACGACATCCTGCGGGTCCTCGACGAGGAGGGCTCGCCCGACCAGGTCGTCCTGCACTGCTACTCCGGCGACGAGGCGTTCGCGCGGGAGTGCCTCGACCGGGGGTACCTGCTGAGCTTCGCCGGCACGCTCACCTTCGGCAACGCGAAGGACCTGCGCGCCGCGGCCGCGATCACGCCGCTGGACGGGCTGCTGGTGGAGACCGACGCGCCGTTCCTGACCCCGGTGCCGTTCCGCGGCCGGCCCAACGCCAGCTACCTGATCCCGCTGACCGTCCGGGCCCTGGCCGAGGTGGCCGGGCACGACCTGGACACGCTGTGCGCCGCGATCTCGGCAAACGGCACCCGAGCGTTCGGCGAATGGCGATGACGCTGCTCGGCCCGGCGGAGATCCGGGAGCTGGCCGCGGAGCTGGGCGTGCGGCCCACCAAGCAGCTCGGGCAGAACTTCGTCCACGACCCCAACACCGTCCGGCGGATCGTGCGCGCCGCCGAGCTGAGTGCCGACGACGTCGCGCTGGAGGTCGGTCCGGGCCTGGGCTCGCTGACCCTGGGGCTGCTGGAGGTGGCGGACAAGGTCTGCGCGGTGGAGATCGACCCTGTGCTCGCGAAGGCGCTTCCGGCCACCGTACAGCGGTTCGCTCCCGAGCAGGCCGGGCGGCTGCACGTGATCGAGGGCGACGCGCTGCGGGTCGACGTCGACCAGAAGCCGACCGCGCTGGTGGCGAACCTGCCGTACAACGTCGCCGTGCCCGTCGTGCTGCACCTGCTGGCCACGCTGCCGTCGCTGCGCAAGGGCCTGGTCATGGTGCAGAAGGAGGTCGCCGACCGGCTCGTCGCGGGTCCGGGCAGCCGCGTCTACGGCGTCCCGAGCGTGAAGCTCGCCTGGTACGCGACGGCGAAGCAGGCCGGCAAGGTGCCGCCGAGCGTCTTCTGGCCGGTGCCCAACGTCGACTCGGGTCTCGTCGCGTTCACCCGGCGGGAAACACCGCTCGAGGAAACCGCCGGCGCGGACGCCGGCAACGCGGACGCCGGCAACGCGGACGCCGGCAGGAAGGCGACCTTCGCGGTCGTGGACGCCGCCTTCGCGCAGCGCCGCAAGACGCTGCGGGCCGCCCTGGCGGGCTGGGCCGGCGGGCCGGATGCCGCCGAGCGGATCCTGCGGGCCGCCGGCGTCGACCCCGGCGCGCGGGGAGAGCAGCTCACGGTGCATGACTTCACCCGTATCGCGAGCCAGCGGCAGGCGCAGCCGTCGCACGGGTAGGGTGCACCACGTGACCGAGCCGCTCTTCTCCGAAGACGACGACGAGGAGTTCGACCGGCCGCGCCTGGCCGCGCACGGACCGGTCCGGGTCCGCGTGCCCGCGAAGATCAACCTCCACCTGCACGTCGGTGCCGCGCGTCCGGACGGGTTCCACGAGCTGACCACCGTCTATCACGCGATCGGGCTGTACGACGAGATCACCGCCCGCCGCGGCGACACGCTGACGCTCACCATGGAGGGCGAGGGCACCGGGCAGCTGTCGCTCGGCGAGGACAACCTCGTCATCCGGGCGGCGCGGGCCCTGGCCGCCGAGACGGGCCACGACGCGCACGCCAGGCTGCACCTGAAGAAGCAGATCCCGATCGCCGCGGGCCTGGCCGGCGGCAGCGCCGACGCGGCCGCCGCGCTGGTCGCCTGCGACCAGCTGTGGGGGACCGGGCTGTCCCGCGACGACCTGGCCGGCATCGCCGCGACGCTGGGCTCCGACATCCCGTTCCTGGTCCTGGGCGGCACCGCGCTGGGCACCGGCCGCGGCGAGCTGGTCAGTCCGATCCTGACCGGCGGGCACGCGTGGCACTGGGTGCTCGCCGTCGCCGAGGAGGGCCTGTCGACCCCGACGGTCTACAAGACGTTCGACGAGCTGGGCGCGCAGAGCGAGGCGGGGACGCCTGACGGGTTGCTCGCCGCGCTGCGGCAGAAGGACCCCGACGTGCTCGCCGAGCACCTCGCCAACGACCTGCAGGCCGCCGCGCTGCACCTGCGGCCCGAGCTGCGGGGGGTCCTGGACGCGGGGCTCGACGCCGGCGCCCTGGCCGGGCTCGTGTCCGGCTCCGGCCCGACCGTGGTCTTCCTGGCCGAGGACGCCCGGCACGCCGCGCTGCTCGCGGCCGACCTGGAGGCCGCCAACTGCTGCCGCGCGGTGCGTACCGCCGTCGGTCCCGTGCCCGGAGCGAGAGTGCTGTAGATGGCCAACATCATCAACCTGGACAAGGTCGGCAAGACGTACCCGGCGGGGCGGATCTTCGACGAGGTGTCCCTCGGCGTCGACGACGCCGACCGCATCGGTGTCGTCGGGCTCAACGGGGCCGGCAAGACGACCCTGCTGCGGATGCTGACCAAGGCGGAGGAGCCCGACGAGGGCCGCGTCACACACCGGCGCGACCTTCGGGTGTCGGCGCTGCCGCAGAACCTCGACCTGCCGCCGACCGCCACGGTCCGCGACGTCATCATCGGCACCGCCTGGCTGCCCGCCGCGTTCGCCGCGGAGCACGAGTGGGCCGGCGACGCCGGCGTCCGCACCGTCCTCAACGGGCTCGGCATGCCGCACCTCGGCCTGGACGCGCCCGTCGGGCCGATGTCCGGCGGCGAGCGGCGCCGCATCGCGATCGCCGCGCTGCTGGTGCGCCCCGCCGACCTGCTGATCCTCGACGAGCCCACCAACCACCTCGACGTCGCCGGCATCGCCTGGCTGGCGCGGCACCTGCTGCAGCGCCGCGGCGCGCTCATGGTCGTCACCCACGACCGGTGGTTCCTCGACGCGGTCTGCACGACCACGTGGGAGGTCGCCGACGCGACGGTCCGCGCCTACGAGGGCGGCTACGCGGCCTGGACCCTGGCCCGGGCGGAGCGGCTGCGGGTCGCCGCCGAGGCCGAGTCCCGCCGGCAGAACCTGCTCCGCAAGGAGATCGCCTGGCTGCGGCGCGGCCCGCCGGCCCGCACCAGCAAGCCGAAGTTCCGCATCGACGCGGCCAACGCGCTCATCGCCGACGTGCCGCCCGCCCGCGACACGGTGTCGTTGCAGCGGCTCGCCGTCACGCGGCTGGGCAAGCAGGTCTACGAACTGTCCAAGGTGGACCTGCGGGCCGGCGAGCGGACCCTGCTGTCCGAGGTGGACTGGCTGGTGGGGCCGGGCGACCGGATCGCGATCCTCGGCGCCAACGGGGCCGGCAAGACGACCCTGTTGCGGGTGCTGGCGGGTGTACGGGACCCCGACGGCGGGCGGCTCCTGCGGGGCAGCACGGTGCGGGCCGCGTTCCTGTCGCAGGAGCTCAAGGAGCTGCCGTCGGGCCTGCGGCTGCTGGAGGCGGTCGAGGAGGTCGCGAAGCGGGTCAAGCTCGGCGACCGGGAGCTGACCGCGGCGCAGCTCGCGGAGGTCTTCGGCTTCAGCGGCGCCCGGGTCTGGACGCCGGTCGCGGACCTGTCCGGCGGTGAGCGGCGGCGCCTGCAGCTGCTGCGCCTGCTCGCCACGGAGCCCAACGTGCTGCTGCTCGACGAGCCCACCAACGACCTCGACATCGACACCCTGGCGGCGCTGGAGGACCTCCTGGACTCGTGGCCGGGCACGATCGTGGTCGCCAGCCACGACCGGTACCTGGTCGAGCGGGTCGCCGACGTCGTCTACGGCATGTTCGGCGACGGGAACCTCGTCCACCTGCCCGGCGGCGTCGACGAGTACCTGGAGCGCATTGCCGGGGCCGAGGAGGGGTTCGGCACTGGCACCGGCACCGCCCCCGCGGCGTCGGCCGGCCGGGAGAAGGCCGCTGACCTGCGGGCGTCGGACAAGGATGCCCGGGCCGCGAAGAAGGAGCTGTCGAAGCTCGAGCGCAGCATGGACCGGCTCACGCAGAAGGAGGAGGCGCTGCACGCCCAGCTGGCGGAGCACGCGACCGACTACGCGAAGATCACCTCGCTGGACGCCGAGCTGCGCGCGGTACAGGAGGAGAAAGCGCTCATCGAGGAGCAATGGCTCGCCCTCGCCGAGATCGCGGGATGACCCGGCCCTAAGATACGGTCATGGCCGCTCACTTTCCGATCAACCACCACCTCCGGCCCCTGTACCGGCTGCTCTGCGTCGTCGCCGGTCTCTACATGCTGGTCTTCGGCGTGGTCGGATTCGTCCAGACGTCGGGCAACCAGTTCACCGGCATGGACGGGGCCGAGTGGGTCCTGGGGCTGCGCACCAACCCCGCCTTCTCGCTGCTGTCGCTGGCCGCGGGGGTCGTCGTCCTCGGCGCGAACCTCGTCGGGCGCAACCTGGCGCACTACGTCAACCAGCTCGCCGGCATCGTGCTGACCGTGGTCGGCATGGCGTCGCTCGCGCTGCTGCAGACCGAGGCCAACATCTTCGCGTTCTCGATGGTCAACGTGATCGTCACGTTCATCCTCGGGGGCATCACCGGCACCGCCAGCCTCTACGACCGGGTCGGCAGCGCCTCGGCGGCCGACGCCGAGGAGCACCTGCGGCACAGCCCCCGCACCGCCTGAGCCACTGACAGCGAAGCGGCGCCCCGGACCCGTCCGGGGCGCCGCTTCCGCGTCATCTGCCCTGGCCGGTGACGAGTGTGGGCTTGCCCTCCATGTTGGACAGCCCGTTCCAGGCCAGGTTGACCAGGTGCGCCGCGACGACCTCCTTGCGCGGCTTGCGCACCTCCAGCCACCAGCGGCCGGTGAGCGCGACCATCCCGACGAGCGCCTGCGAGTACAGCTCGGCGAGCTTCGGGTCGAAGCCGCGGCGCTTGAACTCCGAGCCGAGGATGTGCTCGGCCTGGTGCGCCACGTCGTTGAGGACGCTCATGAAGTTGCCGGTCGGCGACATCACCGGCGACTCGCGGACCAGGACCCGGAAGCCGTCGGTCTCGTGCTCGATGTAGTCGAGCAGGGCGAGGGCCGCCTGCTCGAGCAGCTCGTGCGGGTGGCCGCCGGTCAGCGCGTTGGTGAGCCGGTCCAGCAGGTTGCGGACCTCGCGGTCCACGACCACCGCGTAGAGGCCCTCCTTGCCGCCGAAGTGCTCGTAGACGACGGGTTTTGAGACCTTCGCGCGCGACGCCACCTCCTCGATGGAGGTGGCGTCGAACCCCCGCTCCGCGAACAGCGCCCGCCCGATGGCGATCAGCTGCTCGCGGCGCTGGGCGGCGGACATCCGCACCCGTGACTTCGGCAGGGCCGGCGGCGGTGGCGGGCTCTTGCGCTGGACGTGCGGGGCTTCCTCCGGAAGGTCGGTCACCCGCTCATCGTGCCAGCCGTTTGGCGTCCAGCCTGTCCCGCTTCGGCCAGCGCACGTCCGTGGCCCAGCCGAACTTCTCGAAGAGCCAGATGAGCCGGGCGTTGATGTCGATCTGGCCCTTGTCGACCCCGTGCCGGGCGCAGGTCGGGTCGGCGTGGTGCAGGTTGTGCCAGCTCTCGCCGAAGGACAGGATCGCCAGGGGCCAGAAGTTGCTGGCCTTGTCGCCCTCGCGGGTCTCGAACGGGCGCTCGCCGTAGACGTGACAGATCGAGTTGATCGACCAGGTGACGTGGTGCAGCAGGCCGATCCGCACGATGCCGGCCCAGAAGAACGCCGACAGCGCACCCTGCCACGACCAGGTGACGAGGCCGGCGATGATCGCGGGCAGCGTCGCGGACAGCGCGACGATCACCGGGAAGAGCTTGTCGATGCGGCGGATGTCCTTGTCGGCCAGCAGGTCGGGGGCGAAGCGCTCCCGGTTGGACAGCTCGCGGTGGAACAGCCAGCCCACGTGGGCGTAGAAGAGGCCCTTGAGCAGGCCGCCGAAGGACTCCCCGAAGCGCCACGGCGAGTGCGGGTCACCCTCCCGGTCGGAGAACGCGTGGTGGCGGCGGTGGTCGGCGACCCATTGCGTCGGGCTGCCCTCGATCGCGGTGCTGCCGGCGATGGTCAGTGCGATGCGCAGCCCACGGTTGGCCTTGAAGGCGCCGTGGGTGAGGTACCGGTGGAAGCCCGAGCCGATGCCGAGCCCGCCGATCACGTAGAAGACGGTGCCGAGCGCGACGTCGAGCCAGGTGAGTCCCCATCCCCAGGCGACGGGGACGGCCGCCAGCAGCGCGGCGAACGGCAGGACGACGAATCCCCAGAGGGCGATCAGGATACCGGCACTCTGGCGCCCCTCGGTCAGGGCTTTTGGCCCGCGCTCAGGGGTCTGACCAGGGGCGGGATCGAGCAGTACAGCGGACATGCTACCTCTCAGGGATCGACGCTACGCCTACGTCACCGTAACTTACGGAAGCGTAGGTTCGCCAGATTGGCTCTGTGTCAAGCCGATTACCCGCGGTTTTATGTGATCTTCGTCCGCAA
This sequence comes from Dactylosporangium sp. NPDC050588, assembly GCF_040654975.1. Taxonomy (NCBI): domain Bacteria; kingdom Bacillati; phylum Actinomycetota; class Actinomycetes; order Micromonosporales; family Micromonosporaceae; genus Dactylosporangium; species Dactylosporangium sp. NPDC050588. The sequence goes on from NZ_JBFAJA010000065.1 coordinate 12,261, forward strand.
ACATCGGCTGACCCGCCGAGAGGGTGAGGGGAACCGGCCTCGATACGAGCCGGATCGACGCGACCGGTAGGCTGCACAGGCAGATCTTTGGGGTGTGGGGTAACGGCAGCCCGCAGGCCTTTGGAGCCTCGCAGTCCAGGTTCGAATCCTGGCACCCCAGCCACCTGACTACGATGAGGCGCACCGACACCGTCGAGGAGCGCGCCCGTGCGAAACGTGATCATCCTGGCCGCCGGCGAGGGAAAGCGGATGAAGTCCGCCCTGCCCAAGGTGCTGCACCCGCTGCTCGGCCGGACCCTGGTGGGCCACGTGCTCGCCGCCGCCGAGGAGGCGATCGGAGGCGCCGCCACCGTGGTCGTCGGCCACGGCGGTGAGCTGGTCCGGGCCCACCTGGAGCAGATCGCGCCGGCCGCCGTGCCGGTCACCCAGATCGAGCAGCGCGGCACCGGACATGCGGTGCGCATCGCGCTGGAGGAGACGCCCGACCTCACCGGCACCGTGGTCGTGCTCAACGGCGACATCCCGCTGCTGCGCGCGGAGACCCTCAGCGCGCTCGTGCACACGCACGAGAGCACCAAGGCCGCCGCGACCGTGCTGACCGCGGAGGTCGACGACCCCACCGGCCTCGGGCGCATCGTGCGCAACCGGGGCGGCGAGTTCGCGGCCATCGTCGAGGAGCGCGACGCCACGCCCGCGCAGCGGGGCATCCGCGAGATCAACTCCGGGGCCTACGTGTTCGACGCGGAGCGGTTGCGCGAGATGCTCGGCAAGCTCTCCACCGACAACGACCAGGGCGAGGAGTACCTCACCGACGTCATCGGCCTGCTCTCCGCGGCCGGGGCGCCGATCGTCGCCCACCGCGCCCCGGACGCCACCGAGACCCTCGGCGCCAACGACCGCGCCGAGCTCGCCGGGCTGCGGGCGCTCATGCGGGACCGGATCAACGACGAGTGGATGCGCTCCGGGGTCGCGATCATCGACCCGGCGACCACGTGGATCGACGTCACCGTCACCCTCGACCGGGACGCGGTCGTCGAGCCCAACACGCACCTGCGGGGCGCGACCTGCATCGGCGAGGGCGCGGTCGTCGGCCCCGACACCTCGCTCATCGACGTGATCGTCGGCGAGGGCGCGACCGTCGTGCGGACCCACGCCCTGTCCTCGGAGATCGGGCCGCAGGCGTCGGTCGGCCCGTTCGCCTATCTGCGCCCCGGCACGCGGCTCGGCCGCAAGTCGAAGGTCGGCACGTTCGTGGAGACCAAGGCCGCCGACATCGGCGACGGCGCCAAGGTGCCGCACCTGTCCTACGTCGGCGACGCCGAGATCGGCGAGGGCACCAACATCGGCGCCGCGACCGTCTTCGTCAACTACGACGGCGTGCAGAAGCGCCGGTCGGTGATCGGGGCGCACGCCCGCACCGGCGCCGACAACATGTTCGTCGCCCCGGTGCACGTCGGCGACGGCGCCTACACCGCCGCCGGCAGCGTGATCGTCAAGGACGTGCCACCCGGCGCGCTGGGCGTCTCCCGGGCCAACCAACGCAACATCGAGGGCTGGGTGGAGCGCAAGCGTGCTGGCACAGCCGCCGCGCAGGCCGCGCGCGACGCCCTCGCACGTGAAGAAAACCACGTCGCGCCCGCCTCGGTGGCCGATGCGGGGCCATCCGACGAACAATGAGCCCAACCACGAGATCGGGAGCGGGCGAAACCCACATGGCCAGCATCAGTTCGGAGAACCGCAAGAACCTCATGCTCTTCTCCGGCCGGGGTTTTCCCGCGCTCGCTGAGGAGATCGGGGCGGTGCTCGGCGTCGAGCCGACGCCGATGGACGCTTACGACTTCGCCAGCGGCGAGATCTTCATCCGCTACCGGGAGTCGGTGCGCGGCTCCGACGCGTTCGTCGTGCAGTCGATGGTCGCCCCGATCAACGACTGGCTCATGGAGAGCCTGATCATGGTGGACGCGCTCAAGCGCGGCTCGACCAAGCGGATCACGGTCGTCCTGCCGTTCTACCCGTACGCGCGGCAGGACAAGAAGCACCGCGGCCGCGAGCCGATCTCCGCCCGGCTCGTCGCCGACCTGCTCAAGACCGCCGGCGCCAACCGGATCCTCACCGTCGACCTGCACACCGCGCAGATCCAGGGCTTCTTCGACGGCCCCGTCGACCACCTCTTCGCGATGAACACCCTCGCCGACCACATCGACGCCAAGTACGCCGGGCGCCCGATCACCGTCGTCGCCCCCGACTCCGGCCGGGTGCGGGTCGCCGAGCGCTGGACCGACCGCCTCGGCGGCTGCCCGCTCGCTTTCATCCACAAGACCCGCGACCCGCTCAAGCCCAACCAGGTGGTCGCCAACCGGGTCGTCGGCGAGGTCGAGGGCCGGGTCTGCCTGATCGTCGACGACATGATCGACACCGGCGGCACCATCGTCAGCGCCGCCGACATCCTCTTCCAGGAGGGAGCCGCCGACGTCATCGTCGCGGCCACCCACGCCGTGCTGTCCGACCCGGCCTGCGAGCGCCTCGACGCCAGCCGGATCAGCGAGGTCGTGGTGACCAACACACTCCCCCTCCCGAACGACAAGAAGGTCGACAAGATCACCCAGCTGTCGATCGCCCCGCTGCTGGCCCGTGCCATCCGTGAGGTGTTCGACGACGGGTCGGTCACGACCCTTTTCGGCGGTCTGTCCTGATCCTCCCCGGGGCTTTCCTGGTCTCTTCCATGGCCCTGCGGCCCGTCCGGTTGACACAGGCGCGTGATCTGCACAACCGGACGGGTGCCGTGTGAGGGTGCCCGGAGGTCTCGGGTAAGCTAGTGCGGTTGCCACGGCGAGGGTGCTCCAAGGGCCGGGCGTGCGTTCCAGCGACCATCGCGGAAGCGGTCTTCGTGGGATCGGCATGACGGCCATCGGGCTCCGTGATCGACGCGGTGCTCCGGGCCTGTGCCCCGTGCGCCTCCTCGCCCGTGCGCCGCAAGACAACTGTTACCGGTCGCGCCGGCCGGTGCCCGCCGCACAACCGCATCAGGAGTTTTTGCCGTGTCCGAGGTAAAGATCAGCGCTGAGCCCCGCACCGAGTTCGGCAAGGGTGGTGCCCGCCGCACGCGCCGGGCCGGCAAGGTGCCCGCCGTGCTGTACGGCCACGGCGAAGCGCCCCGCCACATCGCCCTCCCCGCCCGCGAGTTCGCCGCCGCCATCCGGCACGGCGGCAAGAACCAGATCTTCAACATCGAGATCAACGGCGGCGGCACCGCGCTCGCCCTGCCGAAGGCCATCCAGCGCGACCCGATCAAGGACATCTACGAGCACGTCGACCTGCTCATCGTCCGCCGTGGCGAGAAGGTCACCGTCGAGGTCCCGGTCCACCTGACCGGCGAGGCCGCCCGCGACACCCTCGTCATGGTGGAGAGCACCACCCTGTCGATCCTCGCCGACGCGACCAAGCTGCCCGAGTTCCTCGAGGCCTCGATCGACGGCCTGGAGGCCGGCAGCCACGTCACCGCCGGTGCGATCAAGCTCCCCGCCGGTGCCGAGCTGGCCGCCGACCCGGAGAGCATCGTGGCCGTCATCAGCGCCGCCCCGACCGCCGAGGCGCTCGAGGGTGAGACCGCTGAGGCCGCCGCCGAGCCGGCCGCTGAGGCCGCCGAGGCCGCCGAGGCGACCCCGGAGCCGGCCGACGTCTGAGCCCCACCGCTCCAAGGCCGCGGGCGCCCCAAGGGCACCCGCGGCCGCTGTCTGAGCGGACCCCGGCCCAGCCCGGCCCACCGCGACCCTGATGTCGCGAGGACCGGCACACACGCACCGGCCGCTCCCTGGCCCCGCACCGCCATCTCACCGAGCCTGGCCCCGGGCCGTGGGGCCGGCTGTGAGCGCACTCGCCGCCCGCGACCTGTCGTGCGGAGACTTGGCCGTGGCCGAGAGACCGGACTGCGGCTGTGAGACCCGGCTGTGGTTGTGGGGCTTCGGCCATGGGTGGCTGGCTGTAGGCGCTTCCGGCGCCCGCGACCGGCAGCCCGCCGTGACCTGGGCTGTGGCTGCGACATTGGGCGTGACTGCGAGTGCAGGCTGTGGCTGTGGGTGCCTGGCCGTGGACGCTTCCGTCGTCCGTGACCGGCAGGCTGGCGAGACCGCATCGCCGTCACCGCCTCGCCCGGCGGGCGCCTGAGGACGACAGGTGGTCGTGGTGGGCCTCGAGGCGGGACCGGGCTGTGCTGCGAGTCCGGCTTTGGCGGCGGCTTGGCCGTGGGCGCGGTCGGCGGCCGCGACCTGCGTCTCGCGGGCGGCTGGCCGTGGACGCTTTCGGCGCTCGCGACCCGCAGCCCGTCGAGGCTCGGCCGTGGCCGTAGCCGTGGCTGTGACCTTGGCCGTGGGCGCATCCGGCGCTCGCGACGGGGGGCTCGCGGAGGGTCAGCCGTGGCTGCCGGACCGGGCCGTGGCCGCTGCCGGTCGCCGCGCTGGCGGTCCGCCGAAACCTGGCCGTGGTTGCGGGTCGGGCCGTGGGTGCGGCTTGGACGTGGTCGGGGGTCGCGACCGGTGGCTCGCGGGGACCGGGGCGTTGCTGCGAGACTTGGCCGCGGACGCCTCCCGCGCCTGCATCTCGCCGACCTCGACGTGATGAAGGTAGCAGCGAGGTACGACAGTTCTAGCCGGCCGCTCGACCGGCGCTTCGTGGAGACTCGGGGCTCGGACGCCTGGTGGCGGTCGTGGCCTTGCCGCTGTGAGGGGACCTGATGACGGACACCGCGCCCTGGCTGGTCGTGGGGCTGGGGAACCCCGGCCCGGAGTACGCGCGACACCGGCACAACGTCGGCTTCATGATTGCCGACCTGATCGCGCAGCGGGCGGGGCTGCGGTTCTCGAAGCATCGCCGGGTCGCGGCCGACGCGGCCGAGGGGCGGCTGCGCGTCGGGGGGCCGCGCATCGTGCTGGTGAAGCCGCTGACGTTCATGAACCTGTCGGGCGGGCCGGTGGCCGGCCTCGCGCAGTTCTACAAGGTGCCGGTGGCGCAGGTGATCGCCGTGCACGACGAGCTCGACGTGCCGTACGAGCAGCTGCGGCTCAAGCAGGGCGGTGGGGAGGGCGGCCACAACGGGCTGCGGTCCATGTCGTCCTCGCTCGGCAGCAAGGACTACGTGCGGGTCAGGTTCGGCATCGGCCGGCCGCCCGGGCGGCAGAACCCGGCCGACTTCGTCCTGTCGGACTTCTCCGCGGTCGAGCGCAAGGAGCTGGACTTCTTCGTCGACCGGGCCGCGGACGCGGTGGAGATGGTAATCGAGCGCGGCCTGGAGCCGGCGCAGAACCAGTATCACGCGTCGTAACGGCCTGCCTGTCCATCGTCCGTCCGGTCCGAACCTTCCATGCGGGTCCGTGTGTCGCCGTGACGCATGTCCGAGTTGCACGTTGTACTCCAAGTCGCACCTTTTGCAAAGAAGGCGGACTCAAGGAGGCGTGCGTGGCGGTCGACAGCGGGCGAGCGCGGGATGGCTTCCACCGCCCGGCACATCTCCGCCCCGAGGACCGCCCCGGCGGTCTGCGCCGCGAGGAGCGCGCGAACGCGCCGCGCCGCGAGGAGCGCACCGGCGCCGGACAGCGGCGTGAGCACCGCGCCGGCCTGCGGTGGGAGGAGCGGCCGGGAGGTGCGCGCCAGGAGCGCTCCGGCGGCCTGCGGCGCCCGGAACGCCAGAGCAACGCCCTGCAGTCCACGCCGCCGCCACCCGCGGTGGCCAAAGAGCAGGCCCAGCGCACAGAGCAAGCCCAGCGCACAGAGCAAGTCCAGCGCACAGAGCCCGTCCAGCGCACGGAGACCGTCGAGCGTCAGGTGGTACGGCGCCGGCCCAGCCCCATGGGTGCCACCACCGGCCGCCGCGCCGGGCACCCCGAGCGCCTCCCGTCGGCCGCCGCCCGCACCGCCGCCGCCCCCGTGTCGCCGGCCCCCGGCCCACCGGTCCCGCCCGCCCTCGTGTCGGCTCAGCTCGAGGCCGCCGTCGAGGATGCCGTCGGAGGGGCGGCAACGTTCGTACCGGCGACGAAACCGCAGGAAGAGCACCTCGAGCCGGCCAGGACGCCGCGGCACCGGGCCCGCTGGGCGTGGGAGGGGCGTTACCTGCGGACCCTGCTGCTGATCGACTCGGTGATCGGGGTGCTCGCGGGCCTGGTCGCGTTCGAGGTGCGGTTCGGCTCGGTGCTGACGAACTACAACACCCGCTACGCGCTGCTGTCCGCGCTCCTGCCGGTCGCCTTCACCGCCACCCTCGCCGCCAACCGCGCCTACGAGAAGCGGTACCTCTTCGTCGGCACCGACGAGTACCAGCGGGTGCTGCGCGCCGGCCTGGGGCTGACCGCCGCGACCATCGTCGGCGCCTACGCCGCGGAGATCCAGATCGCCCGCGGCTGGTTCGCGGTCGCGTTGCCGCTGGTCACGTCGGGCTGCCTGGTGTCGCGGTTCGTGCTGCGGCAGCTGCTGCACCGCGCCCGCAAGACGCGCGGCGCCTGCATGCGGCGGGTCGTGGTGGTCGGGCACGGGCTGGCGGTCGAGGCGATGACCACGCAGCTGTGCCGGGAGCGGTATCACGGGCTGAAGGTCGTCGGCGCCTGCCTCGCCGAGGAGGGCAGCGTGCCGGGCGTGCCGGTGCTGGGCACGTTCGACGAGATCGCCGGTGCGGTGCGCCGGGCCCGGGCCGACACGGTGCTGGTGCTGTCGTGCCCCGAGCTGGACGGGCACGCCCTGCGCCGGCTCGCGTGGCGCCTGGAGCGCGACGACATCGACCTGATCGTGGCCAGCACGCTGATCGACGTGGCCGGCAGCCGGACCACCATCCGGCCCGTCGACGGCCTGCCGATGCTGCATGTCGAGCACCCCACGCTGACCGGCGCGCGGCGCGTGCTGAAGGCGGTCGTCGATCGGGTCGGCGCCGTCGTCCTGCTGGTCGTGCTGAGTCCCCTTCTGGCTGGTCTGGCGCTCGCGGTTCGCGCGGAGTCCAAAGGGCCGGTACTGTTTCGTCAAGTACGGGTTGGAAAAGACGGTCGTGAGTTCGTGATCGTCAAGTTCCGCACCATGCACACGGACGCCGAAGCCCGCCTCGCCGAGCTGCGGCACCTCAACGAAGTCGACGGCGCGCTGTTCAAACTGCGCAACGACCCACGGGTCACCCGCGTCGGACGGTTTCTGCGCAAGTTTTCGCTCGACGAGCTGCCCCAGCTGCTCAATGTGCTCGGAGGCAGCATGTCACTGGTCGGGCCGCGCCCGCCGCTGCCGGAGGAGGTCGCCGTGTATCCGGACGACGCCCGGCGCAGGCTGGCCGTGCGGCCCGGGATGACCGGCCTCTGGCAGGTGTCCGGCCGGTCGGACCTATCGTGGGACGAAGCGGTCCGCCTCGACCTGCAGTATGTGGAGAACTGGTCGCTGTCGCTCGACCTGGTGATCATGCTGCGGACGTTGAGCGCGGTGACCCGAGGGGCTGGAGCGTACTGATGACCGATCTGCCACCCGCCACCGACGGCGGGTTCGCGCGCTGGCTCGCCCAGCGCGCCGGCGACCTGCTGCTGAAACTCCGCGAGGAGATGGGGTACGCCGACCCGGCCGCCCTGCGCAAGGCCGGCGACCGGCAGTCGCACGAGCTGCTGGTGGCGCAGCTGGAGCGCTGGCGCCCCGCCGACGCGGTCCTGTCCGAGGAGGGCGCCGACAGCGCCACCCGGCTGAACGCCGACCGGGTCTGGATCGTCGACCCGCTCGACGGCACCCGCGAGTTCGGCGAGGAGGGCCGCGCCGACTGGGCGGTCCACGTCGCCCTGTGGGGCCGCACGTCCGCGCGGATCACCGAGTACGCCGGCGACGGCACCCCGCAGCCGCAGCGCGCCGCCGGCTGGGGCCGGCTCCTGGCCGGTGCGGTCGCCCTCCCGGCGCAGCACTGCGTGCTCGGCACCGACGCCCCGCCGCCCTTCCCGCCGATGCCGGGCGTGCAGGGCGAGCCGATCCGCCTCGCGGCCAGCCGGACCCGCCCGCCGGCGCTGCTGACCGCGCTCGCGGAGCGGCTGCCGATCGAGCTGGTGCCGATGGGATCCGCCGGCGCGAAGATCGCCGCGGTGATCGACGGCGCCGTCGACGCCTATGTCCACGCCGGCGGTCAGTACGAGTGGGACTCCGCCGCACCGGTCGCTGTGGCGGTCGCCACGGGTCTGCACGCTTCCCGGATCGACGGGACTACGTTGGAATACAACCAGCCCGACCCACGGCTGCCTGACCTGGTGGTGTGTCGGAAGGCACTGGCGCCTCAGCTGCTGGCCGCGATCAGCGCGTCCGTCGCTTCCTAGGGAAAGGTTTCCGCCAACCATGAGCCGCGCGCCCTACCGCGTCTCGCATCTGGACGCTCTCGAGGCCGAGAGCCTGTTCATCATGCGTGAGGTGGTCGCCGAGTTCGAGCGACCGGTCCTGCTGTTCTCCGGCGGCAAGGACTCGATCGTCATGCTCCGCCTCGCGGAGAAGGCGTTCGCGCCCGGCCGGATCCCGTTCCCGGTCATGCACGTCGACACGGGGCACAACTTCCCCGAGGTCCTCGAGTACCGGGACCGCCGCGTCGGCGAGCTCAACGTGCAGCTGATCGTGGCGAGCGTCCAGGAGGCGATCGACAGCGGCCTGGTGCGCGAGTCCGGCGACGGCATGCGCAACCGGATCCAGACGCCGGTCCTGCTGGAGGCCGTCGAGAAGTACCGCTTCGACGCGCTGTTCGGCGGTGCCCGCCGCGACGAGGAGAAGGCCCGCGCCAAGGAGCGCGTCTTCAGCTTCCGCGACGACTTCGGCCAGTGGGACCCGCGCAACCAGCGGCCCGAGCTGTGGGCGCTCTACAACGCCCGCATCGCGCCCGGCGAGTCGATCCGCGTCTTCCCGCTGTCCAACTGGACCGAGCTGGACGTCTGGCACTACATCGCCCGCGAGGGCATCCCGCTGCCCGACATCTACTACGCGCACGACCGCGAGGTCGTCGACCGTAACGGGATGCTCTACGCGATCAACGAGTTCCTGCCGCTGAAGTCCGGCGAGAAGCCGTTCGTGGAGCGGGTCCGTTACCGCACCGTCGGCGACGCCTCCTGCACCGCGGCGGTCCGCAGCGACGCGGACACGATCGACAAGGTGATCGACGAGGTCGCCGCGACCCGCATCACCGAGCGCGGCGCGACCCGCGGCGACGACAAGGTCAGCGAGGCGGCCATGGAAGACCGCAAGCGTGAGGGGTACTTCTAAGATGACCGCGGTTGTTGAGACGCCCGCCCAGCGGCAGATGGACCTGCTGCGGTTCGCGACGGCGGGCTCCGTCGACGACGGCAAGTCGACCCTGATCGGCCGGCTGCTCTACGACTCGAAGGCGATCTTCGAGGACCAGCTGGAGGCGGTCGAGGCGACGTCGCGCTCGCGTGGCGACGAGTACACCAACCTCGCGCTGCTCACCGACGGCCTGCGCGCCGAGCGCGAGCAGGGCATCACGATCGACGTGGCCTACCGGTACTTCGCGACGCCGCGGCGGAAGTTCATCATCGCCGACACGCCGGGGCACATCCAGTACACGCGCAACATGGTCACCGGCGCCTCCACCGCCGACCTGGCGCTGATCCTGGTCGACGCGCGCAAGGGCTTGGTCGAGCAGTCCCGCCGGCACGCCTTCCTGTGCTCGCTGCTGCGCGTGCCGCACCTGGTGCTCTGCGTGAACAAGATGGACCTCGTCGACTACTCGCAGGAGGTCTTCGAGCGGATCGCCGACGAGTTCACGTCGTTCGCGGCGAAGCTCGAGGCGCCCGACCTGACGGTCATCCCGATCTCGGCGCTGCACGGGGACAACCTCGTCAGCCGGTCGGAGAACATGCCGTGGTACGAGGGGCCGTCGCTGCTGCACCACCTGGAGCACGTGCACATCGCCTCGGACCGCAACCTGGTCGACGTGCGGTTCCCGGTGCAGTACGTGATCCGCCCGCAGTCGACCACGGTCGCCGACTACCGCGGCTACGCCGGCCAGGTCGCCTCGGGCGTGCTGAAGCCCGGCGACGAGGTGATGGTCCTGCCGTCCGGCTTCACCACGAGGATCACGCACATCGAGACCGCCGACGGGCCGCTGCAGGAGGCGTATCCGCCGATGTCGGTGACGATCCGGCTCGCGGACGAGATCGACATCGCCCGCGGCGACCTGATCTGCCGGCCGAACAACGCGCCGGCCGTCGCCCAGGACATCGAGGCGATGATCTGCTGGATGGACGAGAGCCGCCCGCTGACCGTCGGCGCCAAGTATTCGATCAAGCACACGACCCGCTCGGCCCGCACCGTGATCCGCGGTCTGCAGTACCGGCTGGACGTGAACACGCTGCACCGCGACGAGTCGGCGACGTCGCTCGGCCTCAACGAGATCGGCCGGGTGAAGCTGCGCACCACGGTGCCGCTGCTCGCCGACCAGTACCGGCGCAACCGCACCACCGGCGGCTTCATCATCATCGACGAGGCCACGAACCGGACCGTCGGCGCCGGCATGATCATCGAGGCCGGCTGAACATCCGCTCACGGTTGGCGCGGGCGGATCACCGACACCCGCGCCACCCGGCGGCCTTCCACCGTCCTGACGTGCAGGTGCCAGCCGTCGTGCCGCACCTCGTCGCCGGAACGGGGGAGCCTCCCGAGACGGGCCATCACGAAGCCCGCCACGGTCTCGTACGGGCCGGTGGGCAGTGTCAGCCCCGTCCGCTCCGCGAGGTCGGCGAGGTTGAGGCGCCCGTCGACCTCGGCGGTCTTCTCTTCAAGCGGCGGCAGGTCGTACTCGTCGTGGATCTCGCCGACGAGCTCCTCGATCAGGTCCTCCAGGGTCACGATGCCCGCGGTCCCGCCGTACTCGTCGATGACGACCGCCAAATGGTGGCCCTCCCGCCGCATCTCCGACAGCGCCGCCAGGACCCGCTTGCTGGCCGGCAGCCGCTTCACCTCGCGGGTCAGCTCCCGCAGCCGCAGGCAGGGGTCGACCGCGGGCAGCAGGGTCAGGTCGCGCACGTGGACGAAGCCGAGCACGTCGTCCTGGTCGCCGTCGATCACCGGGAACCGGGAGTGCCGGGTGGCCCGCACGACGGTCACCGCCTCGGCGACCGTCAGGCCCGCGTCGAGGAACAGCACCTCGGTCCGCGGCACCATCACCTCACGGACGTGGCCGGTGCCGGTGCCGCCCGCGATCAGCGTGCGCAGCTCCGCCTCGCTGACGTCCGTGGATTCGTCGGTGGTGTGCAGCCGGTGCGCCAAGCGGCTCAGCAGACCCGCCACAGCCTGTCGCAAGGTCCCGGCGCCATGCTGCGACATGCCCGAAATTGTAGGTGGCGGGCACTATGCCGTTCACCTCTGACGTGTAAATTTGTTGGTTCCTGATGACTTTTGGAGGAACGCCGTGAAACTGCTCGTCACCGGGGGCGCCGGCTACATCGGCAGCGTCGTCACCGCACTGCTGCTCGACGCCGGTCACGACGTGACAGTGCTCGACGACCTCTCCACCGGCCACGAGTCGTCGGTGCCGCGGGGCGCCGTCTTTGTCCGCGGCCGGGTCCACGACGCGATCGGCGACGTGCTGACCCGCGACGCCGGGTTCGACGGCGTGCTGCACTTCGCCGCGTTCATCGCCGCCGGCGAGAGCGTGCAGAAGCCGGAGAAGTACTGGGAGAACAACACCGTCGGCACGCTGCTGCTGCTGGACGCCATGCGCGCCGCCGGCACCCGCCGCCTCGTCTTCTCCTCCACGGCGAACGTCTACGGCGACCCCGACGTCGTGCCGATCCCGGAGACCGCCGCGGTGCGGCCGCCCAACCCGTACGCCACCTCGAAGCTCGCCGCCGACCACGCGCTCACCGGGGAGGCCGTCGGCCACGGCATCTCCGCGGTCAGCCTGCGCTACTTCAACGTCGCCGGCGCGCTGCGCCGCCCGGACGGCTCGATCATCGGCGAGCGGCACGACCCCGAGACGCACCTGATCCCTATCGCGCTGCAGGTCGCGCTCGGCCGCCGGGAGAAGCTCCAGCTCTTCGGCGACGACTACGACACCCCCGACGGCACCAACATCCGCGACTACATCCACGTCGCCGACCTGGGTGAGGCCCACCTCCTGGCGCTCGCGACCATGGACGGCCCCGGCCATCGCGTGTACAACCTGGGCAACGGCACCGGCTTCTCCAACCGGCAGGTCGTCGACGTGGTCCGCGAGGTCACCGGCCACCCGATCCCGGTCGAGATGGCGCCCCGCCGCCCGGGCGACCCGGAGCGGCTCGTCGCCGCCTCCGACAAGGCGAAGCGGGAGCTGTCCTGGACGCCGCGGCACACCGAGCTGTCGACGATGGTCCAGGACGCCTGGGACCTCATCCGGACCTGATCCGGGGCTGACGCCCTACTGCGCGTCGAGCTTCTGCCAGGTGGTGCCGTCGACGGAGTACGCGGTGTAGATCGTGGACATCTCGTAGGCGACCCAGCCGGTCTGCGTCCGGGACAGCCGCTTCGTCGGGTGCAGGCCCTGGACCCGCTGCCAGGTGGCGCCGCGGTCGGTGGAGACGAGCCAGTGACTGTCGCCGTCGACGATGACGAGGCGGCCGTCCAGCAGCGGGACCAGGTCGCCGCCGATGGTGGTCGCCGTGAGCGGGCGGGGCTGGCCGAAGTTGGCGCCGCCGTCGGAGGACGAGGCGACGCCCAGCAGGGTGGGCGGGGTGGTGGTGGGGTCCGTCAGCGCCGCGTAGACGTCCCGGCCGAGGAACGACACCTGGGCCGTGCCGCCGCCGCCGGGGAACGTCGTCGGCCTCCACGTGACGCCCCCGTCGCGGGACACCGCCACCGCCGGGTGGCCGCCGTCCGCACCGCCGACCCACCAGGAGCCGTCGCCCGCGCGTACGGGAGCGACCCACGCCAACCCGAGCGGCGGCTGGGCGGGCGGCTGCACCAGCGTGGTGCCGTCGTGCAGCAGCGCCATGAGCCGCCCGTCGCGCAGGACCAGGCGGGCGTCACCGGGCAGTGCGTCGACGGTGGTGGCCGGTTGGGAGGCGGTGTCCCAGTCGGCCCCGTCGGTGCTGCTGGCCCGGGCACCGTCCGCGCCGAGCAGGGTGATCCGCGACCCGGTGACCACCAGCGACGGCAGCGCGCCGCGTGGAGGCGAGCGGAAGGCGCCGGGTGCCTGGGCGGTGCTCCACGTCCGGCCGCCGTCGAGGGTGGCGTTGACCCAGGCGGTACAGGCGGCGGCGCAGTCGACCGTGAGCAGGAACCCACGGTCGGCGTCGATGAACTCGGCGTCCTGGATCTTCCCGGGGAGGTCCCGGGGGAGGGCAGGCAGCCCGTTGATCGTGATCCCGCCGCCCGTGTAGACGGCGCCGGGCGCGGCGGACGGCGAGGCGGCCACCTGCGGCGGCGGCGCCTCGCGCGGGATCAGGCGCGGGATCAGGAACGACGCGGCGACGAGCAGCCCCAGGGCGACCGTCCCCACCTGGGCGGCGCGCCGGCGGCGGCGCAGGACGCGGGCCCGGGCGGTGATCGCGGCCAGCGGCGGCTGGGTGAAGTCGAGCCGCTGGGCGCGGAGCATGGTCTCCAGCTCGTCAGGCATGACGCACCTCCGTGGGCGCATAGCCGGGCAGCCGCTCGGCGAGGGCGGCCCGCCCCCGCGACAGCCGCGACTTGACGGTCCCGCCGGGCACGCCGAGCGTGGCCGAGATCTCCTCGACGCTGAGGTCGGCGTAGTAGTGCAGCACGATGACCTCCCGGTACGTGCGGGGAATGGCGTCGAGGGCGTCGGTCAGGTCGGTGCGCTCCGGCGAGGGGCCGGCCTCGACGTGCCGCTGGACGGCGCGCTCGCGGAGCATGATCAGGTCGAGCAGCTTCCGCCGGCGCCAGCGGCGGCGGACGACGTTGACCGCCACGGTGCGCAGCCACGCCTCGGGGTTGTCGATGCCGGTGAAGCCGCCGGGCCGGGCGGCGGCGCGGGCGAACGCCTCCTGGACCACGTCCTGCGCCTCGGTGAGGTCGGTCGTGAACGCGTAGAGCTGCGTCACCAGCCGCCGGTAGCAGGCGTGGTAGACCCTCTCGAGCTCGCTCACACCGGCCACGATCCCCGGCCGCCTCCTTCGGTTCCCGGGAAATTCCGCTTCCGGGGGAACCTCGTGGTCAGTCCGGCAGGACGGTCGCCGACAGCGCGGCTGACTGCCAGTTGCGGCCGTCCAGGGAGAGCCTGGGCGGGTCGCCGAGCGAGGCGTAGCCGTTGTCGAGCGCGTCGAGCGGGCCGCCGGGGCCGGCGACGATCTCGAAGTGCTCCCCGTCGAGGCTCTGCAGGTAGGCGATCTCGGAGTCGCCCTGGACCCACAGCACCAGCGAGCGGTCGGGGCGCGCCAGCGCGCCGAAGGCGCGGCCGTTGAGCGCGCCGTCGTTGTTCAGCGGCGCCGGCAGCTCGATCTTGGTGGTCACCTCCTGCCAGGTGTGGCCGCCGTCGCGGGAACGGAAGTGCCGGATCCCCTTGCTGTAGCGGATGAACGCGTGGGCGGTGACGCCGTCGAGCGTGACGAGCGTCGGCGCGTCGATGCCCGTGGGCGCGGGGAGCGTGACGGCCTGCCAGTGCCGGCCCTGGTCGGTGCTGACCGCGACCGCGGGCGCGCCGGAGTGGATGTCCGCGCCGGTGACCCACCAGCCGGCCGCGACCGGCAGGTCGCCCACCAGGGACCGGCGGGCCATCGGCGGCTGGTCGACGAGCAGGCTCAGCCCCCCGGTGTCCTGCCGGACGCCGAAGAGGTCGCCGTACTGGGCGAGCTGGAGCGCCCGGTCGGCGGGTCCGAGGGCTTCGCGGGTCTCGGGCCCGATGACCGGCGTGGCGGGCTTGTCGTCGAGACGGAACTTCACGCTGGTGCGGGAGCCGCCGCTGACCTCGCCGCTGAGCATGAACGTCTGCGGGGAGATCCGGGCCAGCTCGATGTGGTCGAGCTTGTCCAGCGGGCTCTGCCGCAGCGCGTCCATCAGGAACGGGCCGCGCCGCTGCGCGGACCCGTCCCGCAGCACGACCACCTGGAGGTTGCACCGGCGGGCCTGGGGCACCTCGACGCAGACGTCCACGGCGGCGACCACGCCGTCGGGCAGGTCGCCGGCGGCCGCCCGGATCGTCCGGGTCGACTCGAACATGCCGCTCGCCGGCGCAGACGCCGACGGCTGCGGGCTCCAGGGGTCGCCGATGTCCGGGTTGGGGCCGAGGGCGGCCGGGGTCGGGCGGCCGAACACGCCGGCCAGGGCGACGGGCGCGAACACGGCGAGCGTGCCGACCAGGGCGCCGGCGACGGCCATCCGGTCGCGCCTGCGGACCCGGCCGGCCCGGCGGGACAGCAGGCTGAAGTCGGGCATCCACGTCGCCGACTCGATCTGCGCGCGGAGGGTGCGGAAGTCCAGGTCAGGGCGCATCGCGCACCTCCTGGACGTCTCGCTGGGGCAGGACCGCGGGGCGGCGGCGCGGGCCGGTGGCGTCGGGGTCGGCGTCACTGAGCAGGGCGGCGAGCATGGCGCGGCCCCGCGACAGGCGGGCCTTCACCGTGCCGACGGGCACGCCCAGGGCGTCGGCGACCTCGTGCACGGACATGTCGGCCAGGTGGTGCAGCACGATCGTCTCCCGCGTCGCCTGCGACAGCTGCTGCAGGGCGGCGACGAGCGCCACCCGGTTGGGGTCGACGCCGGGCACGCTTTCCACCGGACGGGCGACACGCCCGCTGCGGACCAGGGTGTCGAACAGCCGGCGGCGCCGCCAGCGGGTCCGGGCCAGATTCATCGCGACGGTGCGTAACCACGCCTCCGGGTCGGCGACGTCGAGGAACTGCCGCGGGCGGGCCAGGGCGCGCGCGTAGGCCTCCTGGACCAGGTCCTGGGCCTCGGCGTGGTCGCCGGTGAGCGCGTAGAGGGCGGCGACCAGCCGCCGGTAATGCGCCTCGTACGCGTCACGGACGGCCTCGCGTGCCTCGAGCTCTTCACCCACCCCGTCACCCCCTCACCGTTGAAGACCGCTATGACTCGCTCCCGGTTGCGCCACCGCTGTGGTGGTGCTGACAGAATGACGCGCATGTCGCCGTCCGTCAGCACCGACCGTCCTCGGGTGCTCTCCGGGATCCAGCCCACCGCCGACTCGTTCCATCTGGGCAACTATCTCGGCGCGTTGCGTAACTGGGTGGCGATGCAGGACACGCACGACACCTTCTACTGCGTCGTCGACCTGCACGCGATCACCGCCGGCCACGATCCGGCGCTGCTGCGCAAGCGGACCCGGGTGAGCGCGGCGCAGCTGCTGGCCGTCGGGCTCGACCCCGACCGGTGCACCCTCTTCGTGCAGAGCCAGGTGCCGGAGCACGCGCAGCTCGGCTGGGTGATGGGCTGCATCACCGGCTTCGGCGAGGCCAGCCGGATGACGCAGTTCAAGGACAAGTCGCAGAAGCAGGGCGCCGACCGCTCCAGCGTCGGGCTGTTCACCTACCCGATCCTGCAGGCTGCCGACATCCTGCTCTACCAGGCCGACGCGGTGCCGGTCGGCGAGGACCAGCGCCAGCACCTGGAGCTGACCCGCGACCTGGCCCAGCGGTTCAACACCACCTTCGGCAAGACGTTCACCGTGCCGGCGCCGTACATCATCAAGGACACGGCGAAGATCACCGACCTGCAGGAGCCGACCGCGAAGATGTCGAAGTCGGCGTCGACCGCGGCCGGCCTGGTCGAGCTGCTCGAGGACCCGGCGAAGGCGGCGAAGAAGATCAAGTCGGCGGTCACCGACACCGGCCGCGAGATCATCTTCGACCAGGCCGCGAAGCCCGGCATCGCCAACCTGCTCACGATCTACTCGGCGCTGACCGGCCGGAGCATCGACGACCTGGTCGCCGCCTATGACGGCAAGGGCTACGGCGACCTCAAGAAGGACCTCGCCGAGGTCGTGGTGGAGTTCCTGCGCCCGATCCAGCAGCGCACCAACGCCTACCTGGAGGACCCGGCGCAGCTGGACAAGCTGCTCGCCATCGGCGCCGAGAAGGCCCGCTCGGTCGCCGCTGCCACCCTCGGCACGGTCTACGACCGGATCGGGTTCCTCGCACCGGGTGCTGCGCACTGACGTGGCTCGCGAGCAGACCACCATCGGCGTCGCGATCGACCTTCCCGACCCGTGGGGCAGCGAGCTGACCGCCGCCCGGCTCGCCGCGGGCGACCCCGCCGCGGCGCACGTGCCCGCGCACGTGACCCTGCTCGGCCCCACCGTCGTGGCCGCCGCCGACCTGCCCGCGATCGACCGGCACCTCACGGAGGTCGCTGGGCGGCACGCGGCGTTCACCGTGCGGCTGCGCGGGACCGGCACGTTCCGCCCGCTGACGCAGGTCGTCTTCGTGGCGGTCGCCGCCGGCATCAGCGAGTGCGAGCGGCTGCACGAGGCGGTGCGGGCGGCGACCGAGATCGAGGCGGCGGCGTCGTACCCGTACCACCCGCACGTGACGGTCGCGCACAACGTGGCGCCGGAGCGGCTCGACGCGGCCTTCGCCGATCTCGCCGGCTACGAGGCGGTCTTCGACGTGGACGGGTTCGCGCTCTTCGAGCACGACGAGAGCGGTCGATGGCAGCCGTACGCGCAGTACCGCCTGTCGCCGCGCCGGTCCGCGGTCGATCAGCGACGATAGAGAGGTGGGCCTGCTGGACCGGCTGGAGGCCGGCTTCGACAAGGCGGTGGCCGGGGGCCGCCGGCGCTCCCGCGCGTTCGACCACGTGTGGCGGGCCCAGGAGCGCTACTTCGACGTCGACGCGGCCCGCCTCGCCGCCGCGACCGCCTACTACGGCTTCTTCGCCGTCTTCGCGATGGTCGTGGTGGCCTTCTTCATCCTCGGCCGGGTGCTCGGCGGCAACGAGGCCGTCGTCGCCAGGGTCCAGGCCTACCTGGCGGTCAACCTGCCGCAGCTGCACTCCGACCAGATCTTCGCCGGCAGCCAGCAGATCGGGTTGATCGCGATGATCGGCCTGATCATCGCGGGGGTCGGCTGGGTGGAGAACCTGCGCTCGTCGCAGCGCGCCCTGTGGCACCTGCAGGAGCATCCCGGCAACTACTTCGTGCGCTGGCTCGTCGACCTCGCCGTCCTGGTGGCGCTCGGCCTGCTGCTGATCGTGTCGATCGGCATCTTCGCCGGGGTGCAGGAGCTGCTGTACTGGCTGGCCGGCGACTTCGAGCAGGACCCCGTCCGGGTGGCGCTGCGGGGCATGTCGACGCTGCTGTCCGGCATCGTCGACCTGGTGCTGGGCATGGCGCTGCTGGCCGGCGTGCCGCGGCTGCGGATGTCGCTGCGCCGGCTGCTGCCCTCGGCCGCGCTCTTCGCGGTCGGGCTCGGCCTGCTCAAGACGCTGGGGAAGCTCTACATCACCCGGGTCGAGGACAACCCGGCCTACCAGCTGGTCGCCGGCACGATCGGGCTGCTGCTCTACATGTACCTGCTGCACCAGCTGCTGCTGTTCGCCGCGGCCCTGGCCGCCACCGACACGCACGGGCGGGCGAAGGACCTGGCCGGCGGCGCGCCGCGCAGCGACGTGCAGGCCGCGCTGCGGGCGGCCGAGCTGGTCGAGCAGGCCGCGGAGACCACCCAGCGGGTCGCCGCCGAGGTGCGCGCCGACCACCCGCCGCTGGCCGGCGCCGCGGATCCGGAGCCGTCCGCCGCCGGCACCGCCGCCGCCGATCCCCAGTCGGTCGCGGTCGCCGCCGACATGGCGCGCCGGATCGCCCCGTCCGGCGGTTCAGCGCCACCGGAGCCGCGCGACGCGTCATGATGGGCGCCGTGGGTGCACTTGTGACTTTGGACCTGCCGGCCGACGCGCCGGCGCTGACCCTGCCGTGGATCATCACCTTCGGCCCGTTGAACGAAGACGAGGAGTGGGAGCCCGTCGTGTGCGGGCCCTATGAGCGGGCGCACGCGCTCGCCCTCGCCGAGGCCGTCGTGGCCGACGAGGAGCTGATGGCGGTGGTCGAGCCGCTCCAGCCGCACGTCACCGCCGACCAGATCCTCGGCGACATCGCCGCCTCCCGCCTCGCCGCCGAGAACGAGGACCTGGAGACGGCGGCGCTCGACGAGGAGCTCGCCGGCTACGACGACGACCACGGCCACCACCATCACGACCACGACCACGACGACCCGGACCACACGCACGAAGCCCCGTCGATCGAGGAGATCCGCGCCGGCTTCGCCCGGATCGCGGCGAAGCTCACCGCCTAGACGCCCCACCAGGCGGTCGTGTCGCCTGGCAGCTCGCCGGCCATCTCGCTGCTGCTCAGCAGCAGGGTGGCCGGCTCTTCGATCTTCACCGGCTCCGCCGTCAGGTTGGCGGCGACCCGCATGGTCTCCGTCTCGAAGCGCAGCACCCCGTCGGGCGCGTCCAGCCAGCGCAGCGTCGTCGACGGGCGGCGCAACCGCAGCGCGTCCCGGTAGAGCGACAGCGTCGAGTGCGGATCCCCGCGCTGCGCCTCCACCGTCACGGCCGCCCAGTCCGCCGGCTGCGGCAGCCAGGAGCCGCCCGGCCCGAAGCCGAACGGCGGCGCGTCACCCGACCACGGCAGCGGCACGCGGCAGCCGTCGCGGCCGAGCTCGGCGCCGCCGGAGCGGACCCACTGCGGGTCGGTGCGCACCCCGTCCGGCAGGTCGAGCACCTCCGGCAGGCCGAGCTCCTCGCCCTGGTACAGGTAGGCGCTGCCGGGCAGGCCCAGCATGAGCAGCGCGGCGGCGCGGGCCCGCCGGACGCCGCCGAAGCGGGTCACGTGCCGGCGCCGGTCGTGGTTGGACAGCACCCAGGTGGGCGGCGCGCCGACCTGCGTCGCGGCGGCGAGCGACCCGTCGATGATCCGGCGCAGGACGGCCGGGTCCCACGGCGCCTCCAGGAAGTCGAAGTTGAACGCCTGGTGCAGCTCGCCCACCGACACGTAGCGCGCCACCCGGGCCGGCGCGGTGTCGAACACCTCGGCGACGGCCATCCGGTCGCCCGGGTAGCTGTCGAGGATCTTGCGCCAGCCGCGGTGGATCTCGTGGACGTCCTCGTGGTCGAAGAGCGTCACGCCGGCCAGGTCCTTGATCATCCCGTGGGCGACGTCGACCCGGAAGCCGTCGACGCCCCGGTCCAGCCAGAAGCGCAGGATGTCGTCGAACTCGGCCCGCACCTCCGGGTTGTGCCAGTTGAGGTCGGGCTGCTCGGGCGCGAACAGGTGCAGGTACCACTGCCCGTCCGCGACCTGCGTCCAGGCCGGCCCGCCGAAGAGCGACTCCCACCCGTTCGGCGTGTCGCGGAAGATGTACCGGTCGCGCCGGCCCTCCACGAACCAGGGGTGCCGCGACGACGTGTGGTTGGGCACGATGTCGACGATCACCCGCAGCCCGAGCCGGTGCGCCTCGGCGAGCAGGGCGTCGAAGTCCGCGAGCGTGCCGAAGACCGGGTCGACGTCGCGGTAGTCGCTGACGTCGTAGCCGCCGTCGACCATGGGGGAGCAGTAGAACGGCGACAGCCACAGCGCGTCCACCCCGAGGTCGGCGAGGTGGCCGAGCCGGTCGGTGATGCCGGGCAGGTCACCCACGCCGTCGCCGTCGCTGTCGGCGAAGCTGCGCGGGTAGACCTGGTAGATGACCGCGTGCCGCCACCACTCCACAGCGTCACGCTAACGGGCCGCGGCCCGCCCGGAGGGCGTTCAGGAACCACTCCCACCTGTGCATTGTCGCCGGGATCGGCGGCCATCCATTGATTACGGCCATGAGCTGCCAGTATCGCTCGGCGCGCGGGTCGACGGCGAGGGTGAGCTGGTCGATCAGGAGGTCCCGGTCCTCCTCGGCGACGCCCCACCGCCGCAGGACGGCGGCCACCACGGGGACCGCCTGCGGGCTGCCGGGCGCGACGCCCGCGTCCATGTGCTCGGCGATGTGGCCGGTGAACCACGATATTTCTGACATGTCGGTCGGCGCCAGGCGGCGCTCGTCCGTGGCGAAGCTCCGCTTGCCCATCTCCCGCAGCCGGGCCCGGAAGTCCTGCTCGCGGAGCATCCCGGCCAGCTCGATCCAGGCGTCGATCTGCGCGTCGGTGGGGTCGTCGGGCAGGTCGGGGGAGACGCTGCGCATCCGGGCGCTGAACTGCGCGGCCTCCGGCGACTCCTCGGCCCTGGGCAGCTCCGCGAAGATGCTGTCGAAGAACTCGTCCACGATCCGGCGCCGCTCGTCGGTGCTGGCCTGCGCGATCCGGGTCATCCGGTCCAGCTCGGCCGGGGTCGGGCCGCCCCGCTCCGGGTGCAGGGCCACCGCGCGCAGCGCCGCCCGGCGCAGCCGCAGCACCCGGATCTGCACGCCGATCGCCTCCGCGTGCGCGGCGGCCACCGCGCCCAGGTCCTCGCCCCGGTCCAGGACCCGCTTGATGGTCGCGATGTCCAGTCCGAGCTCCCGCAGGGTGCGCACGAACTCCAGCCGGACCAGCGAGTCGTGGTCGTAGCGCCGGTAGCCTGCGTGCGACCGCTCCGCCTCCGGGACCAGGCCGACGTCGGAGTAGTAGCGGATCGTCTTGACCGGCAGGCCGGACAGCCTGGACAGCTCGCCGATGTTCATGCGGCCCATCGTGGACCCTCCAGCTGCTGGAGAGTCAAGGAGGCGCTACCTTGCGCCAGTGGAACCTTTGCGGCTCATCCTCCTCTATGCCCACCTGATCGGCTTCGCGCTGCTGCTGGGCGGGTCGATCACCCAGTACCTCACCGGCAAGCTGCGGATCAACAACGCGATGCTGTGGGGTGCGATCGTCCAGGTGGTGACCGGCATCGCGCTGTCCGCGCCATTGCGCGACGGCCACGAGCCGCCCACCGCCAAGCTGGTCGTCAAGGGGCTCATCGGCCTGGCGATCTTCGCCATGACCTTCTTCTCGCGCAAGCGCGAGGAGGTCAACCGCGGGCATTTCCTGGCTTTGGTGGGGCTAACGCTCGTTAACGCCGCCGTTGCCGTCTTTTGGTAGCAAGCAGGGCGGTGCAAGATCGATGCCGGTACGCTGGAGGGACCTCTGGCACGTCACGGCCCTATAACGCACTCCTCCCAACCCGGCAGCAAACTGCGGAACTGTCGGTCTGAGGGCGTACGCTCCCGCCGTTGGGATTCACCGCGTTGGGGCGGTGCATTGGTGAAGGGAGACCGTCTTGCGCCGAGTGCGTGGGATGAAGGTTCTCGCGGCCGCCGCGGTGGCGATTGTCGCGTTGGGTGCCATGGCCGCTTGCGGTGACGACAAGGGCAGCGACCCGGGCAGCTCGAGCAGCGGTGGCACCACGACGAAGAAGAACGTCAAGGTCGGCCTCGCGTTCGACATCGGCGGTCGTGGCGACAAGTCGTTCAACGACTCCGCCGCGGCCGGCCTCGACCGGGTCAAGAGTGAGCTCAACCTTGAGGTCAAGGACCTGGCCGCGGTCGCCGGCGAGAGCGAGAACGACAAGTACGCGCGACTGAAGCTGCTCTGCACGACGGGTTACAACCCGGTCATCGCGGTCGGCTTCGTCTACGACGGTGCGGACGCCAAGAACGGCCCGCTCGCGCGCGCCGCGAAGGACTGCCCGAACACCAAGTTCGCCATCGTCGACGGCGGCACCACCGCCGACAACGTGGCCGACCTCGTCTTCGCCGAGGAGCAGGGCTCCTTCCTGGTCGGCGCGGCCGCCGCGCTGAAGACGAAGACCGGCACGGTCGGCTTCATCGGTGGCTGCCAGGTCGACCTGATCAAGAAGTTCGAGGCGGGCTTCGCCGCCGGCGCCAAGGCCGCCAAGGCCGACGTCAAGGTGCTGACGAACTACCTGTCGACCCCGGCCGAGGCCTGCAAGGGCTTCAACGACCCCGCGGGCGGCAAGACCGCCGCGACCGGTATGTACGACCAGAAGGCTGACATCATCTACGCGGCCGCGGGCGGCTCCGGCACCGGCGTCTTCGAGGCCGCCAAGGCCAAGAACGCCCTGGCCATCGGCGTCGACTCCGACCAGTACAACACCGTGACCGACGCCTCGCTCAAGACGGTCATCATGACCTCGATGCTCAAGCGGGTCGACAACGCGGTGTTCAACTTCGTCAAGGACTTCGGCGAGGACAAGTTCAAGGCCGGCCCGACGGTCTTCGACCTCAAGGTCGACGGCGTCGGCTACGCCACCTCCGGCGGCCAGGTCGACGACATCAAGACCAAGCTCGACGAGTTCAAGGCCGACATCGTCTCCGGCAAGATCACGGTGCCGACCAAGTAATCCAGAGCTGGACGTGAGGCGGGGGACTGTGATCCGGTCCCCCGCCATCACTTGTTGAAGGAGCATCTCGTGACCGCGGACCCACCCGCCGTCGAGCTGAAGGGGATCACCAAGCGGTTCCCCGGCGTCGTGGCGAACTCTGACGTCAACCTCACCGTCCGCAAGGGCACGATCCACGCGATCGTCGGTGAGAACGGTGCCGGCAAGTCGACCCTGATGAAGATCCTCTACGGGATGCAGCCGCCGGACGAGGGCGAGATCCTCATCGAGGGCAGCCCGGTGAAGTTCCCGTCGCCCCAGCGCGCGATCGAGGCCGGCATCGGCATGGTGCACCAGCACTTCATGCTGGCCGACAACTTCACGGTCACGGAGAACGTGGTCCTCGGCGCCGAGAAGCTGCACGGCATCGGCGCCCGGGCGAAGCAGAAGATCAGTGAGATCTCCCAGCGGTACGGGCTGGACGTCGACCCCGACGCGCTGGTCGAGGACCTCGGCGTCGGCGACCGCCAGCGGGTCGAGATCCTCAAGGTGCTCTACCGGGGCGCCCGCATCCTCATCCTCGACGAGCCGACCGCGGTGCTGGTCCCGCAGGAGGTCGACGAGCTCTTCGGCAACCTGCGCGAGCTCATCCGCGAGGGCCTGACCGTGCTGTTCATCTCGCACAAGCTGGACGAGGTCCGCGGCGTCGCCGACGACATCACCGTCATCCGGCGCGGCACGACCGTCGCGTCCGTCAAGCCCGACCAGGTCACCGCCCGCCAGCTGGCGACCCTCATGGTCGGCAGCGAGCTGCCCAGCCCCGAGGCCCGCGAGTCGACCGTCACCGAGGTGCCCGTCCTGGTCGTCGAGGGGCTCACGGTCCGCGCCGCCGACGGGCGGCCGATCGTCGACAACGCCTCGTTCACGATCCACAAGGGCGAGGTCGTCGGCATCGCCGGCGTCGAGGGCAACGGCCAGGCCGAGCTCGCCGAGGCGATCATGGGTATGCGCGCCACGACCGGCACCGTCACCCTCGACGGCGACGACGTCTCCGACTGGCCCACCCGCCGGCGCCGCGAGGCGGGCATCGGCTACATCCCGGAGGACCGGCACCGGCAGGGCCTGCTGCTCGACGCGCCGCTGTGGGAGAACCGCATCCTCGGCCACCAGACCGAGCGGCCCAACGCGAGCGGCTTCCTCATCAACGTCGGCGGCGCCCGCCGCGACACCACCCGCATCGTCGCCGAGTACGACGTGCGCACGCCCGGCATCGACGTCGCCGCGGTCGCGCTGTCCGGCGGCAACCAGCAGAAGCTCATCGTCGGCCGGGAGATGAGCCACCAGCCGAAGGTGCTCATCGCCGCCCACCCGACCCGCGGCGTCGACGTCGGTGCCCAGGCCGCGATCTGGGACCACATCCGCAACGCCCGGATCGCCGGCATGGGCGTGCTGCTCATCTCCGCCGATCTCGACGAGCTGATCGGCCTGTCCGATGCGCTGAAGGTGATCTACGGTGGTCGGCTGGTGGCCGACGCCGACCCGTCGACCGTCACCCCCGAGCAGCTCGGCGTCGCCATGACCGGCGCCACAGGTGAGGAGATCCCTTCATGAACGGCTTGGAGTGCAGCGGAGGGGCCGTTCATCATCGGCTCGGTGCTCCGCGTGCCTCGTGGCGGCGCCGCGGCGAGGCGGAGGCGTCGGCATGAGCGCTGTCGCCGCGGTCCGGCGCATCGACATCGGCAAGCTGCTGCCGCAGCTGATCGCACCGGTCGCCGCGCTGATCATCGCCGCCGCGATCTCGTCGATCGCCCTGCTGATCAGCGATAAGGACCCCCTGCTGGCGTTCCAGCACATGTACGAGTTCGGCATGCTGCCGGACACGAAGGTGGAGATCCTCAACAAGGCCAGCGAGCTGTACATCGCCGCGGTCGCCGTCGCGTTCGGCTTCAAGATGGGCCTGTTCAACATCGGCGTCGAGGGCCAGTCGAAGGTCGGCGCGTTCTTCGCCGGCGCCCTGGCCAGCGCGTCGTTCATGGACTGGATGCCCGGCGGGCTGCGCATCGTGCTCATCATCGTCGTCGCGATGATCGTCGGCGCGGCGTGGGCGTCGATCGCCGCGCTGCTCAAGACCCAGCGAGGGGTCAGCGAGGTCATCTCCACGCTGATGCTCAACGCGATCGGTGGCCTGGTCATCACCTGGCTGCTCAACGACCACTGGGGCGTCACCGAGCCCGGCGCGCAGATCAAGACCACCGGCATCCTGAGCGAGGACTCGTGGATGCCCGGCCTGCCGATCATCTCCGGGACCGACCAGAAGGTGCTCGGCTTCTTCGCCGTCGCGGTGGTCCTCGGCGCCGCGTACTGGTTCGTGATCAACCGCACCCGCTTCGGCTTCGACCTGCGGGCCACCGGCTACAACCCGTTCGCGGCGGTCGCCAGCGGCGTCAACGCCAAGCGCATGGTGATCACCGCGATGCTGATCTCCGGCGCCATCGCCGGCCTGGTCAACCTGCCCCGCATGCTGGGCGAGAGCCACACCTACACCGAGGGCTTCGGCGGCATCGGCTTCGCCGGCCTCGCGGTGGCGCTGCTCGGCCGTAACCACCCGATCGGCATGGCGCTCGCCGCGATCCTGTGGGGCTTCCTGGCCAGCTCGCAGATCATCCTGGACATCGACAGCATCCCCAAAGAGATCGTCCTGATCATGCAGGGCGTCACGGTCCTCTCGGTCGTCATCGCCTACGAGCTGGCCGCCCGTATCGGCCGCCGGGCCCAGCAGCGCCGGGTCGGCGTGGCCACCGCCACCGCCGCGCCCGCCCCGGTAGTGGAGGAGGCGAAGTGAGCACCGACACGATGCTCTCCGAGGCGGCGGCGCAGCCTCCGGTCAAGACCAAGGGCCGGCGGATGTCGAGCTGGATGATCATGCTGATCATCTCCGGCGCGCTGATCGGCCTGTCGCTGGTCCACCAGCTCGCCAACGCCCCGGACGTCACCTCGTCGGGCGCCATCCAGGCCGCCCTGCAGGCGGCGGTGCCGCTCGGGCTCGCCGGCCTCGGCGGCCTGTGGGCGGAGCGCGCCGGCGTGGTCAACATCGGCCTCGAGGGTCAGATGATCCTCGGCACCTGGTTCGGCGCGTGGGGCAGCCTGGAGTTCGGCCCGTGGGTCGGGCTGCTCATCGGCATCCTCGGCGGCGCCATCGGCGGGCTCCTGCACGCCGTCGCCACCGTGACCTTCGGCGTCGACCACATCATCTCCGGCGTCGCGATGACGATCCTCGCACCCGGCGTCGTGCGCTACCTGTCCTACATCACCTGGGGCAGCGCCGGCGCCACGCAGTCCCCGCAGGTGCCGCACATCCCCAGGATCTCGGTGCCCGGCGTCAACGGTCTCAAGGGCCTCGAGGAGCACGAGTGGTTCCTGGTGAGCGACGTCGCGGGGGTACTGCGCGGCCTGCTCTACGAGGTGTCGCTGGTGACCATCCTCGCCGTGCTGCTGATCCCGCTGACCTGGTGGCTGCTCTGGCGCACCTCGTTCGGCCTGCGGGTGCGCTCCGTCGGTGAGGACCCGCACGCGGCGGAGAGCCTCGGCCTCAACGTCTACCGCTACAAGTACTACGGTGTGGTCATCTCCGGCGCGATGGCCGGCCTCGGCGGCGTGTACCTGTCCACCGTCACCTCCGCGATCTACCGCGAGGGGCAGACCGGCGGCCGCGGCTACATCGGCCTCGCCGCGATGATCTTCGGCAACTGGCGGCCGGGCGGCCTCGCCGTCGGCGCCTCCCTGTTCGGCTACACCGACGCGCTGCAGCTGCGGCGGGGCAGTGAGTCCGTGCACGCCCTGCTCATCCTGGTCGGCGCTCTGCTGCTCGCCCTGGCGGTGTGGGAGTTCATCCGGCGCAACCGGCTCGTGGCGGTCGCTTCCGCCGTCCTCGGCGTCCTTTCCTACGTATTGTTCTTCTCCGTGGACAAGATCCCGACCGCGCTGGTGCAGGCGGCGCCCTACATCACCGTGCTGGTCGTGCTGGCGCTCGCGGCGCAACGACTCAGGCCACCGGCCGCGGACGGCAAACCGTTCCGGCGGGGAGGCTGAGCGTGACGGACGTCGACTGGGTGGCGCTGCGACAGGCGGCGGTCACCGTGATGGCGCGCGCCTACGCGCCGTACTCGAAGTTTCCGGTGGGCGCGGCGGCGCTCGTCGACGACGGCAGGATCGTCGTGGGCTGCAACGTCGAGAACGCCTCCTACGGCCTCGGCCTGTGCGCCGAGTGCGGCCTGGTGTCCAACCTGCAGGTCACCGGCGGTGGCCGGCTGATCGCCCTGGCGTGCGTCGACGGCGACGGGCGGCCGCTCATGCCGTGCGGCCGGTGCCGGCAGCTGCTGTGGGAGCACGGCGGCGCGGACTGCCTCATCGACCACGCCGACGGCCCGCTGCCGATGACCGCGCTGCTGCCGCACGCCTTCGACGACACGGACCTGGGGCGGATCGCCCCGGCCGGTCCTTCCGTCCCGGCCGCGCTCGCCCTGAAGGTCGGCGCCGGCACGGTGTTCGTACACCCTGACATCGCCGACGGCAGGCAGGTCTGGACCGCCTACTGGGAGCGCTCGTCCGGCGCCGCGGAAAGCGAGCCGGCGGGCATCCTGGAGGAGGGCCCGACCTGGGCCACCGCCGACGAGGGGGTCGCCTGGGGCCGGGTCCGCACGTCGCGGGTGATCGTCGTCGACGCCCAGGGCACCGCCAGATGGGCCGGGGAGGCTCCCCGGCCGGCCGGCATCGAGCAGGACTGGAGTGCGGCATGAGCTTCGCGGCCGTGGACGTCATCCGCGCCAAGCGGGACAAGGGCATGCTCAGCGACGAGCAGATCGACTGGGTCGTCGACGCCTACACCAAGGGTGTCGTCGCCGACGAGCAGATGTCGGCACTGGCGATGGCGATCCTGCTCAACGGCATGACCGCCGGCGAGATCGCCCGCTGGACCGCCGCCATGATCGCGTCGGGGGAGCGGCTGGACCTGTCCGGGGTCGGCCGCCCGACCGTCGACAAGCACTCCACCGGCGGCGTCGGCGACAAGATCACGCTGCCGCTGACCCCGCTCGTCGCGGCGTGCGGCGCGGCGGTGCCGCAGCTGTCCGGCCGCGGGCTGGGCCACACCGGCGGGACCCTCGACAAGCTCGAGGCGGTCGCCGGGTTCGGCACCAAGCTGTCCAACGAGGCGTTCGTCGAGCAGCTGCGCACGGTCGGCGCCGCGATCTGCGCCGCGGGGGAGGGCCTCGCGCCCGCCGACCGGAAGCTGTACGCGCTGCGCGACGTCACCGGCACCGTCGAGGCGATCCCGCTGATCGCCAGCTCGATCATGAGCAAGAAGATCGCGGAGGGCACCGGCGCGCTGGTCCTGGACGTGAAGTTCGGCTCCGGCGCCTTCATGCGCGAGGTCTCCGACGCGCGCGAGCTGGCCCGCACCATGGTCGAGCTCGGCAAGGCCCACGGCGTGACCACCGTCGCCCTGCTCACCGACATGGAGGTGCCGCTCGGCCGGACCGTCGGGCACTCCGTGGAGGTCGAGGAGTCCCTGGAGGTGCTCGCCGGCGGCGGGCCGCAGGACGTGGTCGCGCTGACCCTGGCCCTCGCCCGGGAGATGCTGGACGCGGCGGGGCTCGGCGACGCCGACCCGCAGGCCGCGATCGCCGACGGGCGGGCCATGGACTCCTGGCGGGCCCTCGTGCGGGCCCAGGGCGGCGACCCGGACGCGCCGCTGCCGGTGGCGCACGAGGTCGAGACGATCACCGCCGACGCCGACGGCTTCGTCGCCACCATGGACGCCTACGCCGTCGGCGTGGCCGCCTGGCGCCTCGGCGCGGGCCGCGCCCGCAAGGAGGACCCGGTCAGCGCGTCGGCCGGCATCGTCCTGCACCGCAAGCCCGGCGAGGCGGTCCGGGCCGGTGACGTGATCATGGAGCTGCGGGCCGAGGACGCCGGCAAGCTTCCGGCGGCGCTGGCCGTGGCCCGCGACGCGGTCACGCTGTCGGAAACGCCGCCACCCTCCCGACCGCTGATTCTCGACAGGATCTCCTGATGCCCGAACTGATCAAGGCCCCCACCCAGATCCCCGTCCCCGGCGGCAAGATCATCGACGAGTACGTCGGCCGGGTCAACTCCGGCGAGTCCGCGACGTCGATCGCCAAGATGATCGCCCCGGGTGGCTGGACCGAGCCGTTCCAGACGCCCGAGTTCGACGAGTTCACGATCGTGCTCCGCGGCACCGTCAGAGTCGAGCACGACGGCGGCCACTTCGACGTCACCGCAGGTCAGGCGATCGTCACTCGGGCGGGGGAACGCGTCAGGTACACCACCCCCACCGCGGACGGCGCCGAGTACGTCGCGGTCTGCCTGCCCGCCTTCGCCCCCGACCTCGCCCGCCGGGATCCTGAGGGCGACTCCTAGAGACACTGCTGGATCCGGCGGCTACAGTGCCCGGGTGACCGTGACGTCGCCGGATCCGCAGCGGGTGCGGGAGGCGAGCCTCGAAGAGCTGCACCGCCTGCGGCTCCCTCTACCACCGCCCAACTTCCCGCTCGCCTGGGAGCCCGGCGACCTGGTGGAGCTGCGTCCCGGTGCGGAGATCGAGGTGCGCGCGGCGATCCTCAACGTCGTGCTCGCCCGGGTCGCCGGCATGCCGCCGGAGCTCGCGACGCACTGGCTGGACCGGTCGGGGCTGCAGGACCGCCTGACCGGGCCGGAGTGGCAGTTCGTGGCCGAGGGCGACGGCGACGAGCGGTCCTTCGCGCTGCACCTGGAGGCGCTCTTCGCGCTGGCCTGGCTGCTGGGCATCGCCATGGACCTCGATCCGCTGCTGCCCTCCGCCGACGGGCTCATGGAGCGGCTGCCCAACCTGCCGCAGGGCGAGACCTTCTCGGCGTGGCGGCAGCGCACCCTGGCCGCGCCGCGGGGTGCGGGTGACGCCGCGGCGCAGCTCGACCTCTATTACTGCCTGGACTGGTCCTATCTGGAGGCGGAGCGGCGGCGGCTGCCGCTGCCCGGGCAGCTCGACTCCAACGCCGTCGGCCAGCGCCGCTGGGCCCTCGAGTGGGCGGTGGTCTTCACCGGGCCGTACCACGGCGACCCGCCCGGATGGGAAGAGGTCGACCTATCCACCTGAGCGCCAGGTGCTCAGGCGCACCTCCAGCGTCGCGGTGATCGGCTCGGGCATCCCCGCCAGGGTGGCGGTCACCGCGGCCGGGTCGGTGTGCCACGCGCTCGGACCCATCCCGACCAGGGCCGCCGCGGCCGCGCGGTCCAGCGCCAGGGTGGCCCGCAGCGGCACCTCGTCCACCTGCGTGAGCCAGGGGCGCAGGCTCGCCGCGAGCCGCTCCGGCTTCGCCGGGTCGACGCCGACCATGCCCAGCGCCGCCACCAGCTCGGCGAGGTGCCCGGGCGCCGGGGTGACCACCACGGCGACGCCGCCGGGGCGCAGCACGCGGGCGAACTCCGCGCCCGACCTCGGCGCGAAGATGTCGAGGATCACATCGGCGGCCGCGTCGCGGATCGGCAGGCCCTGCCACACGTCGGCGCGCACCGCGCCGATGCGGGGGTCGGCCCGGGCCGCGCGGCGCAGCGCCGCCTTCGACACGTCCACGGCGAGACCGACCCTGTCCGGGCCGAGGGCCCGCGCCAGGTAGCGGCCGGTCCCGGCCCCCACCTCGACGATCAGGCCCGCTCCCGGTACACCTGCCGCCGCTGCCGCGACGGCGTCGGACACGACGTCGAAGTGCCCGGCCTCCAGGAGGGCCTCCCGGGCGGTCACCATCTCGGCGCTGTCGCCGGTGTGCACCGACCGGCCCGCGGTCAGGTCGACATAACCCTGTCGTGCGATGTCGAACGAATGGCCCGCGGCGCAGCGCAGCGCCCGATCGGCGGCGGTGAGCGGGCCGGCGCAGACCGGACACCGCAGATGTGTGATGACGGAGGCGTGCACGCTACTAGTGTCGTTCCATGGTTGCACCCACCTACGACGAGATCCGTCGCGCGCCGAAAGCCCTCCTCCACGACCACCTCGACGGCGGCCTGCGCCCCGCCACCATCCTCGACCTCGCCGCCGGCATCGGCCACGAGCTGCCCGCCGCGACCCCGGAGGGCCTCGGGGAGTGGTTCGTCGCGGCGGCCGACTCCGGTTCGCTGGAGCGCTACCTGGAGACCTTCGCCCACACGGTCGCCGTGATGCAGACCCGGGAGTCCCTGGTCCGGGTCGCCAGGGAGTGCGCCCTGGACCTCGCCGCCGACGGCGTGGTCTACGCCGAGGTGCGCTTCGCGCCGGAGCAGCACCTGGCCCAGGGCCTCGCGCTGGCCGAGGTGGTGGAGGCGGTCCTCGACGGCTTCCGCGAGGGCTCCGCCGAGGCGGCGGCCGCCGGCAACCCGATCCGGGTCGGCACGCTGCTGACCGCGATGCGGCACGCGGCCCGCTCGATGGAGATCGCCGAGCTGTCGGTGCAGTACCGCGACGCGGGCGTGGTCGGCTTCGACATCGCCGGGGCGGAGGCCGGATACCCGCCCACCCGGCACCTCGACGCCTTCGAATACCTCCAGCGCGAGAACTCGCATTTCACCATCCACGCCGGCGAGGCGTTCGGGCTGCCATCGATCTGGCAGGCCATCCAGTGGTGCGGCGCCGACCGGCTCGGACACGGTGTGCGCATCGTCGACGACGTCGCGGCCGACAATTCCCTCGGCCGGCTCGCCGCGTACGTGCGGGACAAGCGCATTCCGCTCGAGCTCTGCCCGTCGTCCAACGTCCAGACCGGCGCCGCCGCCTCGATCCGGGAGCACCCGATCGGGTTGCTGCGTGACCTGCGCTTCAGGGTCACGGTCAACACCGACAACCGGCTGATGAGCGGCACCTCGATGAGCCGCGAGATGGCGCTGCTGGTCGAGGCCTTCGGCTACGGGTGGTCCGAGTTGCAGTGGTTCACGGTGAATGCAATGAAGAGCGCTTTCATTCCGTTTGATGAGCGGCTGGCGTTGATCAACGAGGTGATCAAGCCCGCATACGCGAAGTTGATGTCGTAATTTTGTACCGATTTGTCAGCCGTCATCATCTGCGTGCATCGGGTAAATCGCCCAGCGTAGGGGGATGATCGGCTGAACTTACCGTCAAACGGACTTTTTTCTTCATGCGGAACATAACGGCTAGCGGGAGGCCTGGGCTTTCTTCTTGCGACGGGACATGGTGGAATCTCGGAGGTCTGGCCCAGTAGGGTCGGCCGGTCGCGGGTGCCTGCTGATGCACAAGGCCCCGGTTCGGAGGGCGGTGAAGTGAGCAAACGGCCAACGACGCGGGAGCCGGTCTCGTCGCGTCTGCGTCTCCCGGTGGGCCGGCTCCGAGACCTGCCGATCTGGTCGAAGCTCGGCCTGATCATGATCGTCCCGATCATCGCGACGATCGTGGTCGGCACCAACGGTCTCGTCGACAACATCGGTGACGCCAACGACGCGGACCGGGCCCGCACCCTGTCGGGGCTGTCGGCCAAGGCCTCCTCGCTCGTCCACGAGCTGCAGAGCGAGCGCGCCAACGCCGCGCTCCTGCTCGGCGTGCTCGACCAGCAGGGCAGCGTCGAGGCCCGCGCCACCTTCGAGCGGCAGATCCAGAAGACCGAGGACACGAGCAAGGAATACCGGCTCACCCGGTCCGGCCTGGCCGACCCGCCCGAGGACTTCCGCAAGCAGCTCGCCTCGATCGACACCCAGCTGCTCGACCTGCCGGGGATGCGCAAGCAGATCTCCGAAGGCGGCAAGGACATCCTGGCCAGCACCGTCGTCAGCCGGTATCGGACGCTGATCGACGACCTGCTGAGCATCCGCGACGCCGCCGCCGAGCTGTCCAACAACCCGGCCCTCGGCGCCGACATGCGCGCAGCAGCCGCGATCTCCGAGATGAAGGAGCAGGTCTCCCTCGAGCGGGTCGTCGTGCTGCGGGTCCTGACGACCAGGAAGTTCACGCCGCAGCTGCGCAAGGAGTTCGACTCCGCGCTCAACGGCCAGGATCAGGCCGAGGAGCAGTTCCGGGTCGTCTCCGAGCCGTGGCACCGCGACCTCTTCGACAAGAAGATCGCCGGCTCCGACCTGCGCGAGGCCGCGAAGTTCGAGGGCCAGCTCACCCCGCTCACCGGCGAGGACCTGCCCCAGACCGGCCTGCCCACCGCGGCCGCGTGGGACAACTCGATGGTCAACAAGGCCAACCTGCTGCGCGGCATCGAGGTCGAGTTCGACGAGCACAACATCGAGAGCGCGACCGCGCACCGCAACGACCTGCAGCGCCAGGTGCTCGTCACCGCCGGCGCCCTGCTCGGCATGCTGCTGCTGGCCATCCTCTTCGCCTGGATCGTGGCCCGGTCCATGGCCCGCTCGCTGCGGGAGCTGCGCCACGGCGCGCTGACCGTCGCGCAGTACGGGCTGCCCCAGGCCGTGCAGCGACTGCGCGACCCGGCCCTGGCCGGTCAGATGTCGCCGCACCAACTGGCACTGCAGATCGCCGAGCCACTACCGGTCCGCAGCCGCGACGAGTTCGGCCAGGTGGCCGAGGCGTTCAACGCCGTCCACCTGGAAGCCGTCCGCACCGCCGCCGAGCAGGCCGCACTGCGGGCCAGCGTCGCGACGATGTTCGTCAACCTCGCCCGCCGCTCCCAGATCCTGGTCGACCGGCTCATCGGTCACCTCGACCGGCTCGAGCGCGGCGAGGAGGACCCGGACCGGCTGGCCGAGCTCTTCCAGCTCGACCACCTCGCCACCCGGATGCGCCGTAACGACGAGAACCTCCTGGTCCTCGCCGGTGCCGACTCGACCCGTATCCAGCGCGAGCCCGCGCCGCTCATGGACGTGCTCCGCGCCGCGCAGTCCGAGGTCGAGCACTACACGCGCATCGAGTTCGGCATGATCGACCGGGACATCGAGATCGCGGCCCACTCGGTCAACGACATGGTCCACCTGGTCGCCGAACTGCTCGACAACGCGACCGCCTTCTCCCCGCCGGACTCGGCGGTCATCGTGGAGGCCCGCCGCGTCGGCGACCGCGCCGTCCTGCTGGTCGAGGACCACGGCATCGGCGTCTCGCCCGAGCAGCTCAACGAGCTCAACGAGCGCCTCGCCAACCCGCCGATGGTCGACGTCGCCGTCTCCCGGATGATGGGCCTCGTCGTGGTCGCCCGGCTGGCCGCCCGGCACGGCGTCAAGGTCGAGCTGCGGGCCGCGCGCGAGCGCGGCACCATCGCCGACATGACGCTGCCCGCCGGCGTCCTCGTGCCGCGGGCCCTGTCCGGCCGCGCCAACGCCGGCATGCCGACCGCCGGTATGCCCGCCGTCGGCCCCAACGACACGGTCCAGGCCCGGCCGATCCCGTCGACGCCCGCGCCGCGCTCCCCGCTCGCCTCGCCGCTCGCCCTGGAGAGCGGGCCGGCGACCGTGGGCGGCCCGGCCGGTGGCGGCAACGGCGGCGGTCCGCGCTTCGGGACGCTGACCAGCAGCGGCCTCTTCGGCTCCGGCCCGCACACCGGCGAGCGGCCGACGGTCAACGGCTTCGCCAACGGCACCCCGCCGCGCCGCGAGACGCCCCCCGCCGCGTTCCATGACAGCTTCGGTGGTGCGAACCCCTCCGGCCCGCCGCCGCGTGACAGCTTCGCCGGCGGTCCCAGCGGGGCCTTCCCCCGCATCGACCCGCGCGACGCCGGTCCCGGTCCGCGCGACGGTGGTGGCTTCGGCCCCCGCCCGCCGGCCCAGCAGGGTCCCGGTGCCGGTCGCAGCCTGCCCGCCTGGTCGGACCTGACCGGTGTCGGCGGCGAGCAGCCCGAGGAGCGCCGGACGCCCGGTGACCTCAACCCGCTGCCGCAGCGCCGCGCCAACGAGAACTGGACCGTCGAGGGCGAGGTCGCCGAGGAAGAGGTCAGCGGCCAGATCCCGCGGCAGCGTCCCGAGGCGTCCGACCCGCGCGGCTATGACGTCCCCGCGGCGTACGCCGCCGGTGGCCCGCCGCCCCCGGCCGCGGCGGCACCGCCCGCCTGGCCGCCGGTCTCGTCGGGGCCGCAGCAGCAGCCCGACCGGTTCGCGGCGCAGCCGCCCGCTCCGGCTCCCGCGGCCGCTTCCGCCGATCCGTACGCGCCGGTGGACATGACGGCGGAGATCCCGCGGGTCCGGCTCGACTGGGACCCGGCGTCCTCCGAAAGCGATGCCGGCGACTCCCGCCAGCGCTTCGTCGACGAGACGATGGAGCTGCCGATCTTCCGCGAGCTGGAGTCGGCCTGGTTCCAGAGCACCAGCAAGCGCCCGACCTTCGACGACGAGCCTGTCGCCGCCGCCGCCCCGGCCGCGCCCGCCGCGCCGGCGCCGGCGTCCAACGGCGCTTCGACGCGGCCGGTCGAGGTGACCTACAGCGACACGGCATACGTGCCTCCGCAGCGATTTGAAACCCGGGTTCCGGGTGAAGCTTCGCGAGGTTCGGCCGACCGGGCGACCGGCGGTTCGGCGGTAAACTGGCAGACTGCGGCAGACGAAGGATGGCAGGCGGCCGCCGCACTCGCCCAGGAGCAGGAATTTGCGAAGACCGACACGGGTTTGCCAAAACGCGTGCCGCAAGCGCAACTGGTCCCGGGCGGGGTGGAGAAGAACCCCGCCACGGTCCACCGGCGCACGCCGGAGTCCGTGCGTGGTCTGTTGTCCGCTTATCACCGAGGCGTTCAGCGCGGCCGCACCCGGTCCGACGACTCGAAAACCCCGGAGCCCACTTCGGCCGGGCCTCAAAACTCGCAGGTTGGCAAGGAGCAAGAGGCATGACATCTACACAGGATCTCGGTTGGCTACTGGCCAATTTCGCAGACCGGGTGCCGGGCGTCGCCCACGCGGTAGCCGTCTCGGCGGACGGTCTGCTGCTGGCCGCCTCTCGTGACCTGCCGCGCGACCGTGGCGACCAGCTCGCCGCGATCGCTTCCGGTCTGGTGAGCCTCACGCAGGGCGCCTCCCGCTGCTTCGAGGGCGGGGCGGTGCTGCAGACCGTCGTCGAGATGGACAACGGCTTCCTCTTCCTCATGTCGATCTCCGACGGCTCCTCGTTCGCGGTCCTCGCGGCCCGGGCGTGTGACGTCGGTCAGGTCGGCTACGAGATGGCGCTGCTGGTCGACCGGGTCGGTGACGCATTGACGCCGCCACCCCGGCCGACGGCATCGATGCTCGGCTGAAACTGAACTAGGTGCTTTCCGCTTTAGCGCATGACGCAATAACTGTTGACGCTGTTGACGAGGCCCGACGAGTGAGGAGGTGAACGGCGACCATGGCCGAGCGCGATGAACCAACCGGCGCGTTGGTCAGGCCGTACGCCGTCACCCGAGGTCGCACCCGGCCCAAGCTGGACATCGCGATCGAGGCGCTGGTCGAGACCACCGTGCGGGGTCGCGCGGCCAACTCTCGGCCGGGCGGCGCTCACGGACAAGAACAGCAATACATTTCAACGCTTTGCGACGGTCGCCTGCAGTCTCTCGCTGAGATCGCGGCGCGCATGCAGCTTCCGCTGGGTGTCGCGCGGGTCATTGTGGCGGACATGGCTGCCGACGGACTCGTCGCGGTGTACGAGCCGACCTCGCTCGACGAAAACGAGTCGGTGGGCACAGAACTGCTTGAGAGGGTGCTGAGTGGACTTCGGAGGCTCTGACGTGGCAGTCCGCCCAGGGCGGGTCACGTCAGCGAAGATCGTCATCGCCGGAGGGTTCGGCGTGGGCAAGACCACACTGGTCGGCTCGGTCTCGGAGATCACGCCGCTGACCACCGAGGCCATCATGACGTCCGCCGGCGTCGGTGTGGATGACACCCGCAATGTCCCCGGCAAGACGACGACCACGGTCGCGATGGACTTCGGTCGTATCTCGATCGACCGTGACCTGATCCTGTACCTGTTCGGCACCCCGGGCCAGACCCGCTTCTGGTTCATGTGGGACGAACTGGTCCGGGGCGCCATCGGCGCTGTCGTCATGGTGGACACCCGGCGCCTCGCCGACTGTTTCGCCGCGATCGACTTCTTCGAGCACCGGCGCCTGCCGTACCTCGTCGCGATCAACTGCTTCGACGGCGTGCAGTACCACAACGCCGACGACGTCCGCGAGGCCCTGGCCATCTCCAGCGACGTCCCGGTCGTCTCGTGCGACGCCCGTTCCCGCGAGTCGACGAAGAACGTCCTCATCTCGCTCGTCGAGTACGTCCTCTCGATGCGCCGCACCCGGGCCACCGCCCCCGCGTAACGCACCACCCCCTCTCCAGCACCTCACCGCGCGCACCGTCGCCGCCTCCTCAGCAGGGCGGCCACGGTGCGCGCGCCATTTCCACCCAGTCTGTCGGTGGGCATGCGGGCCGCCTGGGTTCTCTGACGGGTGGGTGCGCGGCGGCGCGCTGTCCCGGCGGGATGGACAGCTCGCCGGTCTGGCGAGTGGTCTGGCGAGTGGTCTGGTGAGCGGGTCGCGTGGTGGCTCGGCGGGATGGACAGGTCGGCGGTCTGGTGGGCGAGTTGTGTGGTGGCCTGGGTCGTGTGGGTGGGTCTGTTGGTGCGCATGCGGTGGCCTAGGTGCTGGCGGTCGGGACGCGCGGCGGCACGGCGACCCGGCGGGGTGGGCAGCTCGGTGGTCTGGTGAGCGGTCTGGTGAGCGTGGTCGCGTGGCGGCTCGGCGGGATGGACAGGTCGGCGGTCTGGTGAGCAGGTTGTGTGGTGGCCTGGGTCGTGTGGGTGGGTCGCGCGGCGGCCTGGTGGGGTGGGCAGTTCGGCGGTTTGGGTGAGCTGTCTGGTGAGCGGGTCGTGCGGTGGCCTGGGCGTGGCGGGAAGGTCGCGCGGCGGTGCGGCAGCTGGGCGGGCGGGCAGCTCGGCGGTCTGGTGGGCGAGTTTGTGTGGTGCCTCTCGGCGGCGGCCGGTGGACGGGCGGCGCCATGGCATCGGTCCGCATCGCAGCCTGGACGGGACGTGCCGGATCGGTCGATGGCTGCGGTTCTTCCCGCGGCCCCGATTGCTGCGTCTCATGTGTGGCGAGTGGCAATCCTTCGGGCATCGGAGGGTGGATCGGGGCGTGGTGGCGGTCAGGTCCGTCCTTCGATGATGACGGCGGGGGTGCGCTTCGAGATGCCGAGCGCGCTGGCAGGGTTCGATGGGGCCTCCGGTGGAGTGAGGTGGAGTCATAGACGGGGCCGCTGGCGCAGGCTGGGCGGTGTGTTGGTGGCGGTGGAGGAGTTGCGGCGGGTCGGGTGGAGCTCACTGCCGGTGGCGACGACCCGGACCGTCGTCGGTGGTATCGCCGTGCCGTGGGCGGGGCCGGCCGGCGCGCCGGCGGGGACGTATCACGTGGAGTGGACGGTTGACGCTCCGCTCACCTGGCTCGGCGACCTCAGGCCGGCCGAAGTGCCAGCCGAAGTGCCAGCCGAAGTGCCAGCCGAAGTGCCAGCCGAAGTGCCGGCGGCGGCCCGGATCGGCGATGGGGACTGCGTCATCCTGCGGGGCTCCCTCCTTCGGACGGTTGACGGCGAATCAGTACTGGAGCTGGCGGGCATCCTCGTTGAGCTCGACGGCGCCCGCGCGCAGATTGCCCCTACGAGCTGTTACCGCCCGCGAGACGGTCCTGGCGTGCCCTGAGACGCCCGTGCGCCCCACAGGTCACACCGAGCCTCCCCAGCGGGGATTGAAGGCTCACAGTTCATCTGAGTCCCCCCAATTCTCCCGGCTGGCCACGGCACGGCGCCAGCGGCGGCCGGTGAAGTCGACGCTCGATCACCGGTGCGTCACGTACGGCGACGAAGCTGGGCAAAGCAAAGGGCCGCCCGAAAGACGGGCGGCCCTGATTGCCGGTAGAGGGTCAGCGGCGGGCTGAGCGGTACTCGAACTCGCGCTCCTGGTAGTCGCGGCTGGCCTCGCGTTCGCGGCTGAAGTCCCAGCCGCCTGCCGCCTCGCGGCCCGGGCGGCCGCCGACGGAGAAGCCGCCGACCTCCTGGCCCCGGCGCCACCCGCGGAAGTAGCCGGTGGTGTGCGCCGCGATCTGCGCCGCGTCGCGGACGATGCGGAGCGGGCGCTCGGGGGAGTTGACGGGGGCGCCGGGCACCAGGTTCTGCTGCGGCACGCGCCGCGGCAGGCCGGTGGACGTCTCGTCACCGAGCTTCGGCTGGCTGGCCTGCTCGGCGGCGCGCCAGGCGGAGTCGTTCTGGTTCTCCCAGCTGACCGCGGGGCGCTCGGCGGCGGCCTCCGACTCGCTGTCGGCGTCCCAGTCGGTGAACCACGCGGAGCGTGCCGCGGCGAATATCAACAGGTCACCGTCCGCCTCGTCGGACTTCGAGGTCGAGGCCGGAGCCGGACCCGAAGCCAGCGCGGATGCCTCGGCGGCCGCGGCGCGGCGGCTGCGGCCGGCACCGGTGCCGCTGCTGCGGGCCGTGGCCCGTTCGGCGGCGGCGGGCCGGTCCTCGACGAGGCGCAGCGCGGGCGGCTCGAAGCGGAACTCGCCGCTGTACTCCCCGCTGAGCTCGTCGGAGTAGCCGGTGAGTGCGGGGTCCGGCACGGGGGCCGGCTCGACCAGGCGCAGCCCGGCCGGCTCGGCCGGCAGGTCGCCGGTCTGCCACGGGGGCGGGACGCGACCCTCGCGCTGGCGGGGCAGCTCGACGGGGCGTTCGGCCCGGGAGCGCTCGCTGCGGGGGATCTCGGTGCGGGCCCGCTCGGACCGCGGGATCTCCGTCCGCGCCCGCTCCGAGCGGGGGATCTCCGTGCGGGAGGCGCGAGGCGTGGCGGCGGCGGCCTCTTCGGCCCGCGCCGACCTGCGGCCTTCCGTCCTTCCGGCGGTCGTTGCGTCGTCGGTACGACTGGCGCGCCGCCCACGCGTCTGCTCCGCCGCGGTCTCGGCCTCGACATCCGTGGAGGCCGACAGGTCGGAGCGGTTGAGCGGGTCCCGGTCGGAGCGGTTGCGGTCGGCCCTGTTGCGCTCGGACCGGCTCAGCTCCGAGCGGTTCAGCAGCTCGGAGTGCTCAGACCGCTCGGCGCGCGAGCCGCGCGAGGAGCGGCGGCCGAAGTCCTCCTCGGCCTCCAGCTCGGCCGGCGGCTTCGGGATGTCGCTCAGCCGCGGCAGGCTGCTCAGATCGGAGGAGAAGGACGACGCGGGCGGCGTGCTCTCCGTTGCGAACGCCGAGGTCGTCATGTTCAGCGGGTCACCGTCGAACGCGTCGCTGGTGTCCGGGCCGCCCAGCGGCCAGCCGCTCCGCGTGCCGGGCGCGGGCGTGCCGGGGTCCATCGTCGGCGGCTCGCCGAGCGCGCTGAGGTCGCTGAGCCGGATCGAGCCGCTGTCGCTCTCCTGAGCGGCCGCCACCGGCGGCGCGGAGGAGGGGCGGGTGAAGTCGAAGCCGGTGTCGGCCAGCAGCGGGGCGATGCCCGGCGGTGGCGTCGGCATGAGCGACGCGAACGTGGGCTGCTCGCTCGCGGCCGGCGGCGGGATCACCGGGGCCGGGGCGACCGGCGGCGGCGCGACCGGGGCGGGCGCGACGGGCAGGGGCGCGACCGGCACGGGCTGCGGCGGCGCCGGCTGCAGCGGGACCGGGATCGACTGCATCGACGCCGGGACCGGCTGCTGCTGATACGTCGGTGGGATCGGCGGCGCGGGCGCGTAGGTCGGCGTCGGCGGCTGGTAGGCGGCCGGCTGGTACGGCGGCGTCGGCGCCCCGGTGCCCGGGCTCTCGAACGCGCCCGGGAAGGTCGGCGTGTAGCCGGGCGGCGCGGCCGGCGGCTGGTAACCGGGCGGCGTCGACGTGACCCCGTACGCCGGAGGCGTCGAGGTGACCCCGTACGCGGGGGGCGTCGACGTGACCCCGGTCGACGGCGGCGCCGACGGGACCCCGTAGGCCGGCGGCGTCGAGGGCACGCCGTACGTGGGAGGAGTGGACGGCACACCGTACGCAGGCGGCGTCGACGTGACCCCCTGCGGCGCCGCGACGCTGAAGCCGGGCGGCGTGGAGACGACGGGCTGCCCGTAGGCCGGCGGGGCCGACGCGACCTGCTGCCCGAAGCCGGGCGGGGTCGACGTGACGGCGGGCGGCGCGGAGGGGACCTGCTGTCCGAAGCCGGGCGGCGTCGAGGTCACCGACGGCGGGGCCGACGGCACCGGCTGCCCGAACGACGCGGCCGCGGGCTGATACCCGGGGGCCGACGGCGGGGCGGAGGGCACGGACGCGGCCGGCGGCGCGGAGACGGCCGGCGGCTGAGCCTGCGCGGGTGCGGTCTGGGCGCGGCGGCGGCCGCCGGTCGCCTGTGCGGCGTTGGTGCGGCCGGTCGTCGCGGGCTGGGCACCGAACGCGGCCGGCGCGGCCTTGGCGGCGCTCGACTCGGCGGCGCGGGCGGCCTCGGCGGCCCGCGCGGCGACCCGGGTGCGGGTCGGCGCGGCGTCCTGGCCGACGGCGGCGACGGCGCCGTGCGAGCCGGCAGCGGCGGCGGCGGGCCCGGAGAGCGGCCCGGCGGGCGCGGCCGGCGTGCTGCGCAGCGGCACGACCGGGGTCAGCGGCGAGCCGGTGCGCTGGCGGCCCGGCAGGCGCGACGGGCTCATCTTGTCGGCGAGGACACCGACGAGCGAGGCGGCCGCGGCGTCGCAGGCGCGGACGGCGGCGACGGACTGGCGGATGGTCTCGGCGACCGCGGCGGTGAGCGCCCGGTTGACGCCGGTGCGGCGGGGGGTCTCGGCGATCGCGACCCGCAGCGCGGTGATGGCCTCGCCGAGCGTGTCGGCGTCGGCAACCCCGCTCGCGGCGAGATCGTTGGCGACCTGGGCGTCGCGGTTACGGCCGGCGGCGCCGCCGCCGAGGATGCCGGGCTCCGGCAGCGCGTCGAGGATCGCCAGCGGGATGGCCTCGGCGGGGTCCGGGTAGGCCCGCAGCGCGGCCGGGTACAGCTCGCGGAGCACCTCGCGCAGCGTCGCCGCGGCGCTCTGGCGGCCGGACACGACCGCGGCGTGCGCGGCGAGGACCGGCTTGAGCGGCAGCATGTCGCGCGGCGGGGACTGCCCGACGGCGGAGAGCACGCCGGCCTGCAGCGCGCGGGCGAGGCCCACGGCGCGGCGCTCGGCGGCGTTGGACTGGATCTCCTCCGGCGACTCGTCGTCGGCGAAGCGCTCGGCGTAGTCGTCGGCCGAGTCGTCGTCGGTGAAGGCGAGGTTGCGCCCTGCGGCGGTGAGCAGCTGGGTGACGACGTGGTCGTCGCTCTCGGCCGCGACCGCGACGGCGGACTGGCCGCCGGAGCGTTGCGCGAGCAGCGCGCTGAGCTCGGCGTAGCCGCCGGCGTCGTCGCTCACCTCGCAGATGTCGATGAGCCGGCCGGCGTCGTCGACGACCGCGACGGTCAACCAGATTTCGGAGCTTGACTGCGGCTCGGCGAGATCAGCCGACGCCAGACCGCAGTACACCCGAACGAGCGCCACCGCGTCGTCCTCCTCTCGGGACATCAGTTGAGCTTTCACCACGTCGGCGGGGACGTGTCCCGGCGCCCCGCCGTGTGTTACCGCAGGTCAAACTGAACGACCTCTACTAAACAGGTTGCGGGCGGGTGACGCGATCAGCCGTTTCGGTTGAATGCCGTTCTCGGCTGATCGTCGCGCACCGCCGCCACCCGTCCGGTCAAAGGCCGGGTCTCGCCCGCCGCGCCAAGATGCTCACGGCTTAGATCCTGTCGGTCACAAATCAATCACGCCAGTCCGTGGCGGCAGAAATCTTGCCAATAATCGTCCGCCAGCCGAGCGCTGCCTGTTGTGCCCCGATTTTCTTGAGCCGCCGCTTGGCGAAGAAGCCGCTGACGCCGCCGCCGGCCGCCGCACGCAGGGCTTCGTCGAGGTCGTCGAGCGGGGAGCCCGGGGAGAGGGCGGTGCGGACGGGCTCGAGCCGGAGCGAATACGCGAGGTCACGGGCGACCTCGCCGGCCGCGATCAGC
The DNA here is from genome assembly GCF_040654975.1 of Dactylosporangium sp. NPDC050588. Taxonomy (NCBI): domain Bacteria; kingdom Bacillati; phylum Actinomycetota; class Actinomycetes; order Micromonosporales; family Micromonosporaceae; genus Dactylosporangium; species Dactylosporangium sp. NPDC050588. Next base: position 55,436 of record NZ_JBFAJA010000065.1, read on the forward strand.
AGGTCGCCGTCCCACGCGTCCTGGCCGCCACGGAGGTTCTCCACGACGAGGTCCAGCTCATAGCGGTCCTCGTCCTTCGGCACCACCGACGAGGCGGTGATCCGGGTCTGCAGGCTGTCCCAGGTGTCGAGCTGGCGCAGGTCGTGCTCCGCGTCGGACTTCACGAACTCGACGAGCCCCTCGACGCTGCGGAAGAGCAGCAGCTTGCCGCGGTGGCCGAGGAACGCGGGAACCTCCTCGGGCTCCTCCTCGTCCTCGTCGTCCTCTTCCTCGGAAGCCTCGTCGGCGATGACGTCGGCCTCGTCGGTCTCGTCGGCCTCGTCCTCATCTTCGTCCGAATCGTCGGACTTGGCCTTCGTGGGGGCGTCGTCCTCGTCGTCGGAGTCCGAGTCGTCCTTGGCCTTCTTCTTGGCGAGCGAGGCGGCCGGCGTGGGCTCCTCCTCGAACAGCTCCGCGTTCTCGTCGAGGATGATGACCTCGTCCTCGTCGACGTCCGCCTCGCGGCGGTGGAGGATCGCGAAGTCGTCCTCCTCCTCGTCCAGCTCGGTCGGCGTCAGCTCGGTCGAGAGCCGGTAGGCCCGCAGCGTGTAGCCCACGCCCTTCGGCAGCGCGATCTCGACGGGCTGGACGTTGACGTCCTCCCACATCGCGTCGGCCTGCGCGGAGCGCTCCCTGCCGCCCTCCTCCTCGTCGAAGTCGGCGTCGTCGGCGTCGTCGGACTCGTCGTCGGACAGCGCCTCGACCTCGTCGTCCTCGGTGGCCTCAATGGCCTCGACCGCGTCGACGTCGTCGATGACGTCGGCCGTCTCGGTCGTGTCCGAGATCTCAGGCTCGGTGACGGCGGGCGCCGGCGTGCTCTTCTTCGCTGCCGCTGGGCGCGACGACGCCGGACGTGATGAGGACGGACGGGAAGACTGGCGGGCCACTGTGACCTCCGTAGTCGGCTCGGCGTGCGGGCACACTGCTCACTGAGATGGCCTCGCGCACAAACACCCTAGTGTGCCCGGTTGGCGACGGTCAGACCCCCTTGGGGTGCCAGACCGTCTTGATCTCCAGGAGAGCCACCATGCGGGACACCCCCGGATCGGCCGTCCAGTCCGGGTCCGCAGGTCGGATCACCCGTTTCAGGTTTTCCGCCGCCGCGACTTCCAATTCCTTCGCGAGGGTGGCGTCCGTCACACCCGTGAGATCGACGGCGTTCACGTCCATGTGGGCCGCCAGCCACGGCGCGATCTCGGCGACCTTCCCGGTGAGCACGTTGACGACCCCGCCGGGCAGGTCCGAGGTGGCGAGGACCTCGGTGAGCGTGACCGCCGGCAGCGGCCGGTCGGTCGAGGCGATCACCACGACGGTGTTACCGGTCACGATCGCCGGCGCGATCACGCTGACCAGGCCCAGCAGCGACGACGCGGCGGGCGCGACGACGGCGACGACGCCGGTCGGCTCCGGCGCGGACAGGTTGAAGTACGGCCCGGCGACCGGGTTGGCGCCGCCGTGGACCTGCGCGAGCTTGTCCGACCAGCCCGCGTACCAGACCCAGCGGTCGATCGCGGCGTCCACCTGCGCGGCGGCCTCCTTGCGCGACCCGCCCTCGGCCGCCTTCACCTCGCTCACGAACTGGTCGTGGCGGCCTTCGAGCATCTCGGCGACCCGGTACAGGATCTGGCCGCGGTTGTAGGCGGTCGCGCCGGCCCACTTGCCGGCCGCCGCGCGGGCGGCCTTGACCGCGTCGCGGGCGTCCTTGCGGGAGCCGAGCGCGGCGTTGGCGAGGAAATCGCCGGAGGCGGAGTGCACCTGGTAGGACCTCCCGGACTCGCTGCGGGGGAACGCGCCGCCGATGTAGAGCTTGTACGTCTTGCGGACGGCGAGACGCGCCGGTGACTCAGTGCTCAAGGTAGGCCTCCAGCCCGTGACGGCCGCCCTCGCGGCCGTAGCCGGACTCCTTGTAGCCGCCGAAGGGTGACGTCGGGTCGAACTTGTTGAACGTGTTGGCCCACACCACGCCGGCCCGGAGCCGGTCCGCGACGTGCAGGATGCGCGACCCCTTCTCGGTCCACACCCCGGCGGACAGCCCGTATGGCGTGTTGTTGGCCTTCTCGACGGCCTCGTCCGGCGTACGGAACGTCAGCACCGACAGGACGGGACCGAAGATCTCCTCGCGGGCGATCCGGTGCGCCTGCGTGACGCCCGTGAAGATCGTCGGAGCGAACCAGAAGCCGCGGTCGGGCAGCTCACAGGGCGCCGACCACCGGGCGGCGCCCTCGTCCTCGCCGATCTGCGACAGCTGCCGGATCCGGGCCAGTTGCGCGGAGGAGTTGATCGCGCCGACGTCGGTGTTCTTGTCCAGCGGGTCGCCGACCCGCAGCTGGGCCATCCGCCGCTTCAGCGCGTCGAGGAACCCGTCGGCGATCGACTCCTGCAGCAGCAGCCGGGAGCCGGCGCAGCAGACGTGCCCCTGGTTGAAGAAGATGCCGTTGACGACGCCCTCGACCGCCTGGTCGACGGCCGCGTCGTCGAAGACGATGTTGGCGGCCTTGCCGCCGAGCTCCAGCGTGAGCCGCTTGCGGGTGCCGGCGACGGCCCGGGCGATGGCCCGGCCGACCTCGGTCGAGCCGGTGAACGCCACCTTGTCCACGCCGTCGTGCTCGACGAGCAGCCGCCCGGTGTCGCCGGCGCCGGTGACGATGTTGACCACACCCGGCGGCAGGTCCGCCTGCTGGCAGATCTCGGCGAAGAGCAGCGCCGTCAGCGGCGTCGTCTCGGCCGGCTTCAGCACCACCGTGTTGCCCGCGGCGAGCGCCGGCGCGATCTTCCACGCCAACATCAACAACGGAAAGTTCCACGGGATGACCTGAGCGGCGACGCCCAGCGGCCGCGGGTCGGGGCCGAACCCGGCGTAGGGCAGCTTGTCGGCCCAGCCGGCGTAGTAGAAGAAGTGGGCCGCGACGAGGGGGACGTCGACGTCGCGGGACTCCCGGATCGGCTTGCCGTTGTCGATCGACTCGAGCACGGCCAGCTCCCGGGCCCGCTCCTGGATGATCCGGGCGATGCGGAAGAGGTACTTGGCGCGCTCCCGCCCGGGCATCGGGCCCCAGACGGTGTCGAAGGCGTGGCGCGCGGCTCGTACCGCCGCATCGACATCCTCCGAGGAGGCGGTGGCGATGTCGGCCAGGGCCTCCTCGGTGGCCGGGTTGATCGACTTGAACGACTCGCCCCGCCCGTCGACGAAGGCGCCGTTGATGAACAGGCCGTAGGAGGACCGGATGTCGACGACCGAGCGTGACTCCGGCGCGGGTGCGTACTGAAAGTCCATCGCCCTAGTCCAAGGTGAAGTAGTCGGGGCCCGAGTAGTGGCCGGTGGCGAGCTTGGTGCGCTGCATGAGCAGGTCGTTGAGCAGCGTGGAGGCGCCGAAGCGGAACAGGTCGGGGTCCAGCCAGTCGGGGCCGGCGGTCTCGTTGACCATGACCAGGTACTTGATCGCGTCCTTGGCGGTGCGGATGCCGCCGGCGGGCTTCACGCCGATGGTCCGGCCGGTCGCGGCCCGGAAGTCGCGGACGGCCTCCAGCATGACCAGCGTCACCGGCATCGTCGCGGCCGGCTGGATCTTGCCGGTCGAGGTCTTGATGAAGTCGGCGCCGGCCAGCATCGCCAGCCAGGAGGCGCGCCGCACGTTGTCGAGCGTCGCCAGCTCACCGGTCTCCAGGATGACCTTGAGGTGCGCGTCGCCGCACGCCTCCTTGATCGCCACGATCTCGTCGTGGACCTCCGCGTAGCGCCCGGCGAGGAACGCGCCCCGCTTGATCACCATGTCGATCTCGTCGGCGCCGTCGGCGACCGCGGCGCGGGTGTCGGCGAGCTTCACCGGAAGCGGCGCCTGCCCCGACGGGAACGCGGTCGCGACGCTCGCCAGGTGCACCCCGCTGCCGCGCAGCGCCTCGGCGGCGACGGCGATCATCGACGGATACACGCAGATCGCGGCGGCGCTGGGGCACGTCGGGTCGGCCGGGTCGGGCCGGACCGCCTTCGCGCACAGCGCCCGGACCTTGCCGGGGGTGTCGGAGCCTTCGAGGGTGGTCAGGTCCACCATGCGGATCGCCAGGTCCAGCGCCTGCGCCTTCGCCGTCGTCTTGATCGACCGGGTGCCCAGCATGGCGGCGCGCTGTTCCGCGCCGACCTGGTCGACACCGGGCAAACCGTGCAGGAAGGTCCGCAGGGCGCCTTCTGAGCGCGCGACCTCGGCGGTGAGGGTCATGGCCTGAGTCTAAGCTCAGTCCCTGTGGACGTACTCGTGGTGGATCACCCCCTGGCCAAGTCGCGACTGACCGCGATGCGTGACGAACGGACCGACAACGGCCAGTTCCGTGCCGCGTTGCACGAGCTCACCACGATGCTGGTGTATGAGGCCGCCAGGTCGTTCGCCACCGAGCAGTTCCCGGTGCAGACCCCGGTCGCGGTGGCCGAGGGCACCCGCCTGGCCAACCCGCCGCTGCTGGTGCCGGTCCTGCGGGCCGGCCTCGGCATGGCCGACTCGGCCCTCGCCCTGCTGCCCGAGTCGTCGATGGGGTTCGTCGGGCTGGCCCGCGACGAGGAGACCTTCGAGCCGCGCGCCTACATGGAGTCGCTGCCCGGTGACCTCAAGGGGATCCCGGTGCTCGTCCTCGACCCGATGCTCGCCACCGGCGGCTCCCTGGAGCACTGCGTGCGGCTGCTCGTCGACCGGGGTGCGACCGACATCACCGTCCTGTGCGTCCTCGCCGCGCCCGCCGGCATCGAGCGGCTCGCCGACTCGGGGCTGCCGATCCGCCTCGTCACCGCCGCGATCGACGAGAAGCTCAACGAGCGGATGTACATCGTCCCGGGCCTCGGCGACGCGGGCGACCGGCAGTTCGGCGGCATGCCCCGTTTCTGAGGCGCGCCTTAAGTCTCGTCGCCGGATCGGGGGATTCCCGCTGGTCAGGCATTGCCCCAGGAGCTGAGCGTCGGCCTACGGTGACCGGCGATGAAGCACCGACGCTCGTTCCTGCGCACCCATCCAGTCCTCGCCGTCGCCGTCACGGTCGGGGTCCTCGTCGGCTCCGGCGCGCTCGCCGCCACGGCCACCAGGCGACCCGAGCCGCGGGCGGCAGCGGTACAGACGCCGCAAAACGCCGACAAGGCCGGCCTCGGCGCGGTGCCGCCCTCGCCGGGCACGCCGGCGCCTTCGAGCAAGCCGCCCGCGTCGAAGCCCGCCGAAGCCAACCGCTGCGCGCTCAGCGCCAAGCTGGTGCCCGGCTGCGGCCTGCTGTGGGGCGTCGCGCCCGGCGCCTTCACCGACCTGTCGTCGTCGAAGGCCCTCGCCAACTTCGAGCGCACCACCGGCCGCCCCGCCGACATCCTGCACTCCTACCACCGCGGCGACGAGGTCTGGCCGACCGCCGACGAGATCGCCGTCGTGCAGCAGTCACGCAAACGGATCCTCTTCGCCAACTGGAAGGTCGCCTGGGGCACCACCTGGGCCGACGTCGCCGCCGGCGGGCAGGACGCCCGCATCGACCGCGCCGCCGCCAGGCTGAAGGCGTTTCCGGGCAAGCTGTTCGTCGCCCTGCACCACGAGCCGGAGAACGACGTGCGCGCCGGTGGCGGCATGACCGCCCGCGACTACGCCGCCATGTTCCGGCACACCGTCCAGCGCCTGCGCGCCGCCGGCGTCACCAACGTCGTCTTCGTCATGGTCTACATGGCGTACGAGCCGTGGTGCGTGCAACCGTGGTTCGGTGACCTGTACCCGGGGGACGACGTCGTCGACTGGGTCGGCATGGACCCGTACCTCTTCGCCAAGCCCGGCGGCTACGGCCACGGCGACTTCGCCTACCTGGTCGACCGCACCTCCGACCCGGCGAGGTGGCCGGGCTTCTACACCTGGGTCACCCGCACCCACGGCAACAAGCCGCTCATGATCGCCGAGTGGGGTGTGTACGAACACGCCGCCGACCCCGCGCAGAAGGCCTGGATCTACTCGACGGTCCGCCAGCAGCTCGGATGGTTCCCCGCGATCAAGGCCCTCGTCTACTTCGACTCGCCGAACGCCCCCAAGGGCGACACGCGGCCGGACAGCTCCCAGGCGGCCCTGCAGGAGTTCCAGAAGCTGGCCTCGTCGACGGTCTTCTCGGTGACGCTATAGCCCGAGCGCGGCGGCGGTCTCGGTTCGCAGGGCGGCCAGTGACGCCTGGGCCGTCTCGCGGGCGGCCCTGATGTCGCCGCCCGTCACCGGGACGACCACCTCCAGGTACGCCTTGAGCTTCGGCTCCGTCCCCGACGGCCGCACCACCACCCGCGTCGTGCCGGCCCGCACGATCAGCACGTCGGCGTCCGGCAGCAGGTCCTCGACCGCATGGACCGGCTCGTCGAGCAATGCCGCCGGCGGCTTCAACCGGATCGTGGCCATCGCCGCCGCGATGTCGGCGAGGTCGTCGACGCGGACGCTCAGCTGGTCCGTCGCGTGGACGCCGTGCCGCAGCGCCAGCTCGTCGAGGCGGTCGCCGAGGTGCTTGAACTCGGACTTCAGCCCCGCGGCCAGCTCGCACACCAGCAGTGCGGCGGTGATCCCGTCCTTGTCGCGGACGTGGGTGGGCGCCACGCAGTACCCCAGCGCCTCCTCATACCCGTAGGCCAGGTCGTCGCCGGCCCTGACGATCCACTTGAAGCCGGTGAGCGTCTCGCCGTAGGGGAGCCCGTGCGCCTCGCACATGCGCGACAGCAGGCTGGAGCTGACGATCGTGGTCGCGTACCGGCCCTTGACGCCCCGGCGGATCAGGTGGTCGGCGAGCAGCACCCCCACCTCGTCGCCCCGCAGCAGCCGCCAGCCGTTTCCGTCCTTGTACGCCACGGCGCACCGGTCCGCGTCCGGGTCGTTCGCGATCGCGATGTCCGCGTCCACGTCGTCGGCGAGCGCCAGCAGCAGGTCGGTCGCGCCCGGCTCCTCCGGGTTGGGGAACGCCACGGTCGGGAAGTCGGGATCCGGCTCGGCCTGCTCCCGGACGATCGCGGGCGTCTGGTGGCCGGCCTCGACGACCGCCCTGACGAAGACGTCCTTCCCGACGCCGTGCATCGGCGTGTACGCCACGACGAGGTCCCTGGGCACCTCAGGGTCGACGGTCCGCAGCGCCCCGTCCACGTACGCGTCGACGATGTCATCACCCAGCGTCTCGCCAGGGTCGCCCAGCGGCACGTCCAGCAGCGGCCCGACGCCCCGGATCGCCCGCTCGATCTCCTTGTCCGCGGGCGGCACGATCTGCGACCCGTCGCCCAGGTACACCTTGTAGCCGTTGTCCTGCGGCGGGTTGTGGCTCGCGGTCACCATGACCCCGGCCGCCGCCTGCAGGTGCCGCACCGCGAACGCGAGCACCGGCGTCGGCAGCGGCCCCGGCAGCACCAGCGCCCGCCGCCCGGCACCCGTCGCCACCCTGGCGGTCTCCTCGGCGAACGCCTTCGAGCCGTGGCGGGCGTCGTACCCGACGACGAGCGGCCCCTCAGCCCCCGTTTCCGCCAGCCAGCGGACCAGCCCCGCCGCCGCCCCGCGGACCACGGCGAGGTTCATGCCGTTGGGCCCCGCCCGCAACGGCCCCCGCAGCCCCGCCGTCCCGAACGTCAACGGCCCCGCGAACCGCTCCCGCAGCTCGCGCTCGTCGTCGAGCACCGCCCGCAGCTCCTCCCGCCCCGCAGGATCGGGGTCGTCGGCCAGCCAGGCCTCCGCTTCGGCGCGCAGATCACTCATCCGTCGTTCTTAGCACGCGGTGGCTCCCACCCCACCGCTGTCGCGGCGGGTCCCGGCGGGGATTCTCACCCGCACCCCGATGCACCGCTCCGCGCCGCACCCCGATGCACCGCTCCGCGCCGCACCGCGACGCACCGCCCGCGCCGAGATGCATGGCAGACCAAGCGCCGCATCCGGCGGTCGCCCCTCGCCTTCATCGGCACTGCATCCGCCACCACCGTGATCCAAGGACAGCCCTGGCCGTGCGCGCAGCCGTTTCCGTCCTTCGATCATCCGTAGAAGGACGCCAGCCATGTGTGTGGGGGGGGTGTCCGGCTGAGCGAGACGACCACAACACTCCGCCACGGTCCAGCGCCGCAATGCCCGTCACCGTCGTGATCCAAAGACAGATCCGGCTGCAAGGGCGGCCACACCCGTCCTTGGATCACGGCACCGAGGATGCGCCGTTCATGGGTATGGGCGTGTTCGTACCGTTTCAACCGCTGTGTCCACTTAGCTGTGATCGAGGTCCGCATCGGGCCTGCCGGGTTTGCCGGCGCCGCCGTCGTGATCCAGTGACGGTTCTGGTCGTGCGGGTGGCCGTAATCGTCCTTGGATCATGGCAGCGAAGGGGCGGCGTCCGTGGCGATGGGAGTATTTGTGCGGGTTTAGCTGCTGTGTCCGATTGGTTGTGGTGGAGGTTCGCCTTGAGGGCTGCTGGGTTTGCTGGCGCGCCGTGGTGGTCCAAGGACGGTTCTGGTGGTGTGGACAGCCGGGTTCGGCCTTCGATCATGATGGCGGAGGTCGGTGGGCAGTGGACTTCGCGGGGGGTCTGTGGGAAGCGGGGCGGCGGGCCGGCGCGGGGTGTCGTAGAAGCGCGTGCGGCGTGCCCGGATCCCTGGAGAAGCGCGTGCGGCGTGCCCGGGGCCTTCGAGAAGCGTGTGCGGTGTGCCCGGGTCCTTGGAAAAAGTGCGCGTGGCAAGTGCGGGTTCCTGGGGCGCGCGTGGTCCGCGGGACAAGATCAGACGAAGCTCGCCTGGCCGGCGCCGGCAGGGGAAGGGCGGGCGAAGGGGGGAAACCGGACGGGCAGCCGCCTCCCGGAAAAGGGGAGGCGGCGCCCGCTTCGGTTACTGGCCGGTGGAGGAGCCGGGGGACGCGGCCGCCAGCTTGAAGGAGTGGACCATCTCGTCGAAGATGACCTTGCTCTCGGCGAACTTGGCCTCGGGCACGGTCACGAAGAAGTGGTAGCTCTTGCCGCCGAGGACGACGGCGTTCCACAGGGCGTGGCGTTGCTGGTCGCCGGAGCCGCAGGTGTACTCCAGGACCGCCGCGTCGTGGCCGTCGAGCTTGTTGTCGGTCATGTCGACGTGGTTGTACGGCGCGGCGCAGCTGGCCGGGGTGTTCTTCAGCCGGTTCTCCGCGCTCTGCAGGAAGGCGCGCGGCGTGTTGGACGCCTTCTCGATGTTGACGCGGATGCGGCGGTTGGGGTCGGCCGGGTCGGTGATGTCGAAGTAGGGCGCGGTCGCGGCGCCCAGCTCCTTCCGCGTCCAGCCCTTCGGGACGTTGACAGTGATGCCGCCGGGGTGGGAGAAGGCCTCGACGTCCAGCAGGGGCTTGGCCGGGCCGCTCGACGCGGTGGTCGGACCCTTGCCGGTCTGGTCGCCGGAGCCGCCGCCGGAGAAAAGCCCGGACATCGAGACCACCAGGATCAGGACGAGCACGACGCCCGCGGCGACGGTGATCTTCGCCCAGGTCGGTGCCTGGGTGACGATGCGCTTGAGGTCGGTGCCGGGCTGCTTGGGCGGCTCGGCGGGGGCCTGGGTCCAGTCGGTGGTGCCGAGCGGGCCGTCCTGGTAGGCCGCAAAGCGGCTGGCGTCGGTGCGCTCCAGCTCGGCCTCGTGCTGCGCGCCGCCCTGGGTGGGGGCGTCGCCGGAGTGCATGCGCCGCAGGGCGCCGCTGACCGTCTCGCCGGGAGCCATCATGGCCCGGCCGCCGATCTGGCCGGTCGGGGTGTGCTGCGGGGTCACGACCGTCGGCTGGTGCGTGGGCCGGACCACCGCATAGGGGTCGGTCATGTGGGCCGGCGCGTTGCTGGCCAGGGGGCCCGCGAGCAGGTCGCGCAGGACCGCGCGGGCGGTCTCCACGTTCCACCGGCGGGCGGGATCCTTCTCCAGCAGGCCATAGAGCACGCCGGCGAGCGGACCGGCGCGGACCGCCTGGGCCGGCGGCTCCTCGACGACCGCGCGCATCGTCTCGAAGGGGTCGCGCCGGTCGAACGGCGGGCGGCCCTCGACGGCCGTATACAGCGTCACGCCGAGGGAGAACAGGTCGCTCGGCGGGCCGAACTTGGCGCCGATCGCCCGCTCGGGGGAGATGAAGTGCGGCGAGCCGAGCACCATGCCGGGCGTGGTCAGCTCGCTGTCGGTGGGCATGCGGGCAACGCCGAAGTCGGTGAGCACGCAGCGGCCGTCGCCGGCGATGAGCACGTTGGCCGGCTTGACGTCGCGGTGCAGCACACCGGCGGCGTGGGCGACCTCGAGCGCGCCGAGCAGCGCGATGCCGATCTTGGCGACCGCACGGGCGGCGAGGGGGCCGTCCTCGACGATCATCTCGGCGAGGCTGCGGGCCTGGAGCAGCTCCATGACGATCCATGGGCGGCCGGCCTCGGTGACGACGTCATACACCTGGACGACGGCCGGGTGTGACAGCGCCGCCGCCGCGCGGGCCTCGCGCAGCGTCCGCTGGTACATCGAGTCGCGGTCGCTGGGTGCCATGTTGGGCGGCAGGATCACCTCTTTGACCGCCACGTCACGGCGCAGCACCGTGTCGCTGGCGCGCCAGACAGTGCCCATGCCGCCGTGACCGATGGCGGTGCGCAGCGCATAGCGCCCGCCGATCACCACGCCCGGGGCGGCGCGCTGCCCGGGCACGGGCATGCTCGTGGAGCCAGGCTCGCGGGGCTCCCGCTGCTCAGGGCCGCGCGCAGGATCACGCCCGGCTCCGGCGGAGGCCAGGGCGCCGGTGGGTGGCAGCGGCTCGCCGTGCCACGTCGGGAGCTGAGTCACAGGCAGTAAACCGTCGTCATGGAGGGGAGATGACTTTCTCGCTGTACGACCGCGGTCACCCCCTATCTTGCGTGCTGCTCGCCAGTTAAGAAAGGTGGGGTCCTCCCCTTCACCGGACCGTGACCTGAGAGCAACGTTCCGTGTTGATCATGTCGCGCTGCTGAAACGGTTGGGTTGAATCTTCGAATTCTGGGAACCCGAAGGGCACGGAGGAGCGTCTACGCAGGGGACAGAAACGCATCCGGAACATCGGGGGACTACGTTTCCCTGGACTTTCGGGTGCGCCTGCCGATCAGAGGGGTTGGACGGACGCGCGGTGCGGCGCCGGCCCCCTGGTTCATGCCACTCTGCGACGTCTTCCGTCACTGTGCGTTGATCTGCGGCGACGCTGGACGCGCCGCCGAAGCGAAAAGTTACTCGCGACACCACGTGACCGTGGCGCCTGTCACCCGTTGTAGGAGGTGAGGGGTTCTTGGCTGAAGCGGAACGCTCACTTCCGACGAGGCCAGCATCTTTACGCCTCCAGTTCCAATCAAGTGACGCTCAGCTATCTCAGCATCACGAGAATGATGTTGCGCTCCGTCACCTTGACCCAGTTAGTCTGTCCGTGGCACGCATGGGGCGGGCCGCTCCTTTAGACCGAAATAGAGAACTCACCGTGACGAGAGCGCTGACGCTGCCCGATCCAGCCGCCGCGGCGGCCCGGGTCAGCAAGTTGACGTCGTCCTGGCCCGAGACTCCACCCGGGGCCGATCCGTTGCCCGGTCAGCTCGACCGCTGGCTCACCTCCCGGGGTGCCGAGCTCGTAGCCGTCCGACGTCACATTCACGCGCATCCGGAGCTCTCCGGCCAGGAGTTCGAGACGGCGGCCCTCGTCGCCCGCGAGCTGACCCGCGCCGGTCTTTCGCCCCGCATGCTGCCCAAGGGCAACGGCGTCATGTGCGACATCGGCTACGGCGACCGGGTCATCGCGCTGCGCGCCGACCTCGACGCGCTGCCGCTGCCCGACACCAAGGACGTGCCCTACCGCTCCACCGTCGACAACGTCTGCCACGCCTGCGGCCACGACGTGCACACCACGATCCTGCTCGGCGTCGGCCTCGCCCTGGCGCAGCTCGCCGAGCGCGACGAGCTGCCCGGCCGCGTGCGGCTGCTCTTCCAGCCGGCCGAGGAGACCATGCCGGGCGGCGCGCCCGAGGTCATCGCCGCCGGCGGCCTGAAGGACGTCGCCGCGATCTACGCCCTGCACTGCGCGCCGCAGCTGCCGGTCGGGCTGGTCGGGGTCCGCTCCGGCCCGTTCACCGCCGCCGCCGACAAGATCGAGGTCCGGCTCACCGGCCGCGGCGGGCACACCGCCCGGCCGCACCTGACCGCCGACCTCGTCCACGCGCTCGGCCGGATCCTCGTCGACGTGCCGTCGCTGCTGGACCGCAAGCTCGACGCCCGCGCCGGGGTCTCCATGGTGTGGGGCGCCGTGCGGGCCGGCGAGGCGGCCAACGCGATCCCGATCGAGGGCGTCGCCCGCGGCACCATCCGCGTGCTCAGCCGCGACGCCTGGCGCGACGTGCCGGAGCTGGTCACCAAGCTCGTCCACGACGTCATCGCGCCCACCGGCGCCGACGTCGAGGTCAAGTACACCCGCGGGGTGCCGCCCGTCGTCAACGACCGGCTCGCCACCGCGGTCGTCGCCGGTGCCGCCGGCGCGGCCCTCGGCCCGGACCGGGTCGTCGAGGCCGAGATCAGCATGGGCGGCGAGGACTTCGCGTTCTACCTCGACGAGGTCCCCGGCTCGATGATCCGTCTCGGCGTCGGCGTGCCGGGGTCGGACCAGAAGTTCGACATCCACCAGTCGGCGTTCGACGTCGACGAGCGCTCGATCGGCTACGGCGTCCGCGTCATGGTCCACACCGCACTGGCCGCACTCGGCGCGGGAGCCTTCTAGACACAGCGGCCCGCAAGCGGTAGCCATAGGCCGTGGTCACCGAATTGCGGGTGCACGGCGTCACCGGTACCCCGGCCGAGGACGTCCTCGACAGGCCGCTGCTGCGGCGGGTCGCGGGCGACACCGAGGCCGGGTTCTTTCGCCCCCGCGCGGAGTACGGCGCGGTCACCGGCCCGGGCGGCGTGACCCTGGAGGCGTACCGCTGGGGCAACCTCACCGCCGGCGCCGCCGCCCGCGCGCTCTGGCTGCTCCTGCTGCCGTTCATGCTCGCCAACGTGGCGATCTGGCTGCGCCCCGACGTCGGCGTCCGGGCCAGGGCGACGATCCGCGCACTGACCCGCGTCTTCGCGCTGACCATGACCGCGTCGTTCGTGCTGTCGTTCATCGAGATCTCGATGGACCTCGTCGGCTGGCAGTGCGCGGCCCAGGCCCGGTGCCTGGAGGGCCGCGGCTACCTGGCCGTCCTCGTCGACCTGACGACCAGCCGCCGGCTCGCGGTCACCGCCCTGGTCCCGGCCCTCGCGATCGCGTTCCTGTGGTTCCTCGGCCGGCGCACCTGGGCCCGCTACGAGGCGTTCCCGGTCACGACCGACGGCGACGGCGACGGACTCGCCCACCCGTGCTTCTGGAACGGCCGGCCCCTCGTCGGCCGGCTCCGGTCGCTGCACATCGCGGTCGCGTTCGGCACCCTCGACGCGGTGCTGCTCGGGGTCCTCGTGCCACGCGACCGGCACCCGGCCGGCTACGCCCTCGCCGCCGTGACCGCGGTGATCCTGCTGGCGGCGTTTCTCGCGGTGACCCTGACCGCCGTCGTGCACCGCGACGCACCCGCCCGTTGGGCGAAGCCGTTCACCAGGGTCATGAGCCACGCCGCGGTCGTGCTGACCGGCCTCGTCCTCGCGTACAGCTGCCTCGGACGCGACCCGTGGCAGGCGAGCGGCCGGATGCCGGTGTTCAGCGGCACGGTCACCGTGCTCTTCGCCGTGCAGGTCCTGCTCATGCTCGTGCTCGGCGGGGTCGTCCTCGCGACGCGACCACGGGGCACGTTCCTGCAGGGGCTCGCGGGGCCGTTGATCGCGAGCACCGGCCTCGGTGTCGCCGCCGCGTTCGCGGCCGCCATGGCCTACCGGGTCGCCGACCTGCTCAACCGGCGCGCCCTCGCCACCACCGCCGACTACGCCGAGACCCCCTTGCTGCTGGAGCCGCCGCCCGCGTACGAGTGGGCCGCCGCCGGCTTCGTCCTGCTGCTCGTGCTGGCGGTGCTCGTCGGGCTGGTCATGGGGGTGCCGCTGGTGCGCCGCCTGCGCCGGTACGCCCGGGTCGTCACCGACGCCGACTTCCGCGGCGGGCGGCAGCGCGACCCGGAGCGGGCGAGGCACATCGACACCGCAGTCGCCGATGCCCTCGTCACCGACCACGTCGGCCGCATGCTCGTCTGGGTGTTCGTCCCGACCGCCGCGGCCGCGGTCGTCGCCACCGGGTTCGCGCTGCTCGGACGGCGGCCGATCCGGCTCGCGGACTCAGGGTCCGTGGCCGCCGAGGTGATGTCGGCCGTCGTCAACCTGGGCACCTACCTCATCGGCCTGGCCGCGTTCGCGCTCGTGTTCATCGGTGTGCTGGCGTACCGGTATCAGCGCTTCCGCCGGATCGTCGGCGTGCTCTGGGACCTCGGCACGTTCTGGCCCCGGTCCGCGCACCCTCTCGCGCCGCCCTGCTACGCCGAGCGGGTCGTGCCGGAGCTCGCCCGCCGCGCCGGGTGGCTCGCCGCCGAGCAGGGCGGGGTCATCCTGTCCGGGCACAGCCAGGGCAGCGTCCTGGCCGCCGCGACCGTCCTGCAACTGCCCCCGGAGGCGCAGGCGAGGACCACGCTGCTGACTTACGGTTCGCCGCTGCGCCGCCTGTACGCGAGGTTCTTCCCCGCCTACGTCAACGACGCGGTGCTGGGACGGATCGGCGCGGTGCTGGCCCGCGCGGAGGATGGCGTCCTCGACGCGGGTCAGCACAGCCCCCGTTGGGTCAACCTCTGGCGGGACACCGATCCGATCGGCGGCCCGGTGCAGTCGCCCACCGCACGGGATGTGCGGCTGGCCGACCCGCCGGGATTCGACATCGCCGCGGGTGACACGGTGTTCCCCAAGGTCGACGGCCACTCCGGCTACCAGCTGCGCCCCGCCTTCGGCGCCGCGGTCACCGGGCTCGTCGCGGTCCTGTCGGAGGGCCCGGACGAGACACCGACGGCCGCCAACCCGCCGGTGTCCGCGTCCTGAGACCTGGCGAAGGACGTTCAGCTGTCCTTCGGGTCGTCCTCGTCCCGCTTCGACAGCGCCGGGAACGGCGGCACCGGCGACCCTGACGGCGACCCGGACTCCGCGCCAGCGGAGGCACCGGCCGCGGGCGGCCCGGACACGGGACCGGCGGCGGGCGACACCGGATCAGGACCGGCGGCCGGCGCCGCGGCGCCAGGGGCGGCGGTGCGCGGCGCGGGAACGGGACCGGCAGCGGGCGGCGCGGAGACCGGACCACGACCCGCCGCGACCGAGCCACCGGGCGCCCCGGAGGCGGCGGAGGCGGGCCCGTGCGCCGGCCGCGGCGCGACCGGGAACGCCGGCGCCGGCGGGCTCCAGCCCGGCAGCGGGCCACCCTGCTGGGCGAGCGCGAGCGCCGGCCGCTTCGGACGGAACCGGCGGACCAGCCGCACCAGCAGGTACAGCGGCACCCCCAGCAGCAGGACCCACGGCGCCAGCCAGCCCAGCACCGTCAGCGCGACCTGCAGCGAGGCCAGGAACGCCTTCATGCCCTCCTTGAAGCCCGCCACGATCCCGATCTCGTCCTTGTCGCGGGTGATCGCCGCCTCGGGCCCGAGCAGCTGCAGCGTGATGGTGGACAGCGCGGTCAGCCCGTCGAGCTTGCGCTTGCGGGCCTGCAGGGACTCCAGGTCGGACAGGCGGCGCGACAGCTCCGACTCCAGCGACGTGATCTCGCCGATCGTGGTCGCCTTCGCCAGGAGCGCCCGGATGCGGTCGACGCTCGCCGAGGCGTTGTCCAGCCGCGCCTGGACGTCCACGACCTGGTCGGTCACGTCCTGCGCGTTGACGGTGCGGCTCTCCTCGTCGCCGAGCTCCTTGAGCTGCTCCAGCGTCGTGGTGAACTTCGGCGCCGGGACGCGCAGGACCAGCGTGCCCGTGGAGCGGCGGTCGTCGCTGCGCCGGTTGTCGCCGCCGACGAAGCCGCCCGCCGCGGTGGCGAGCGCGATCGCCTTCGCGGCCGCGTCGTCGACGTTGTCGACGCGGACGGTCATCGTGCCGGCGTAGATGATCGAACGGTCCTCGACGTCGATGTTGTCGGGGGCCTTGTTGGCGTTGGGGTCCTGGACGGGCTGCTTCGCGGGGCCGGCACCGGGGCCGCCGCCCTCCTGCGCCATGCCGCCGGCCGCGGGTGCGACCGCGCGGTCCGCCGAGCTCGTGCTGGCGGAGTCGTTCTTGTCGGCCGCGCAGCCGCTCACCGCGACGAGCAGCGCGGCACCCGCCGCCGTGAGGAACAGTCTGGTGCGCCTGACTGACATGACGCCTCCTGGGTAGGGTCGATCGGAGGGATCGAACTGCACCCTGGGACGCAGCCGGGCGCCGCTCCGGTTCCCGGGCGGACAGTCACGGTTGTGACACAGCGAAGCAACGAAAAGCACGGAGACCGACGGGAGACGGACCGATGCTCATCACCAAGTTCACCCATGCCTGCCTGCGGATCGAGCACGACGGCGGGGTTCTGGTGATCGACCCCGGCGTCTTCACCGAGGCGGAGGCCCTCGACGGCGCCGACGCCGTGCTCATCACCCACGAGCACATGGACCACGTCGACATCGACGCGCTGCGGGCCCTGAAGCGGCCCGAGCTGACCGTGCACACCCACGCCGACGTCGAGGCGCAGCTGAGCGACCTCGACGCCGACATCTACGCGGTCGAGCCGGGTGACACGTTCGTCGCGGCCGGGATGACGGTCCGCGCGCACGGCGGGCGGCACGCCGTCATCCACCCCGACATCCCCCGGATCGCCAACATCGGCTTCGTGATCGACACGCCCGACGGCCCGCTGTACCACCCGGGCGACGCGTTCCACGTGCCCGACGAGCGGATCGCGACGCTCTTCGTGCCGGTGTCGGCGCCGTGGCTGAAGCTCGCCGAGGCGATCGACTTCACCCGGGCGGTCGCGCCGGAGCGGGCCTACGCGCTGCACGACAGCCTGCTCGTGGACGCCGGTCAGCAGATGGTCACCGGGCACATGACGAGGCTGTCCGGCACCCGGTACACCAGGCTGGAACCCGGCACGTCGATCTAACGCTCCCAGTTCATGAGGTTGGCGAAGAGCTCCGCCTGCTCGATCGCGTCGTCGAGCGCGTGGTGGGTGTGCCGGCGCTTCGACAGCAGGTGCGCCGGCATGCGGCTCTTCACGGCCGCGCCGATCGGGACGCCCGCGCGGACCGCGTAGAGCGTCTTGATGTCCAGGCAGCCGGAGTGGCCGAAGACGCTGCTGCCGGTGAAGCGCAGCAGGTACCAGTAGAGGAACATCCAGTCGAACACGGCCGGATAGGCCACGATCACCGGCCGCTCCTTGCCCGCCGTGCGGGTCACCCAGTCGCTGAGCTCGCCCATCGCCGCGGCCGGGTCGGCGCCGTCGCGCAGCAGCGCCGCCCGGTCGAGGCCGGACACGGCGAGCGCCTCGGGGACGAAGTCGTCGCTGATCGGGCGCAGCTCCCGGTAGAAGGTCTCGGCGGCCGGGTCCGCGGCCCTGAACTCCCCGTCGGACCGCCCGGCGACGGCCAGGCCGACGCTCACCATCGAGTACGGCCCCGGGATCGGGCCGTCGGCCTCGACATCGAGGGAGAAATAGACGTCCGCGCGCATCCGCTGATCCTACGATCGGATGGTGGACGATGCGCTCGCCGCCGCGGTGGCCAGGCTGTACTCGGCGCCGCCGGAGGATTTCGTCGCGATCCGGTCCGAGGAGGTCGCGAAGGCCCGCAAGGCGCGCGACACCCGCCTGGCGAAGGAGATCGGCGCGCTGCGCAAGCCGACCGTCGCCGCGTGGCTGGTCAACCTGCTCGCCCACGAGCGGCCCGACCTGGTCGAGGAGCTGCTGGAGCTGGGCGGCCAGCTCCGCGAGGCCCAGCGTGACCTGCGCGGCGCCGAGCTGCGCGAGCTGTCCACCCGCCGCCGGGCGACCGTCAGCGCCCTCGCCAAGCAGGCCGCGCAGCTCGCCGGCCGCGGCGAAACGGCCCTGGCCGAGGTGGAGGGCACCCTCGCGGCAGCGCTCGCCGATGCGGCCGCCGCTGCGTCGGTACAGGAGGGACGGCTGACGAAGTCGCTCGAATACACCGGATTCGGGGAGACCCCGCGACCGCAGCTGCGACTGGTCCAGGGCGGCGACGAGCAGCCCGGCCTGAGCACCGTCACCGCGAAACGGTCCACGCCGACGCAGGACGACCGGGAGCAGCGCGCCGAGGCGCGGCGGCGGGAGGAGGAGCGGCGCCGCGCCGAGGAGGAGCACGCCCGGGTCGTCAAGCAGGCCCGCCGCGAGCTGATGACGGCGCTGCAGCAGCTGACCGACGCGGAGACCGCGAAGTCGGAGGCGGAGCGCGCGGTCGCCGCCGCGGAGAAAGCCATCAAATCAGCCGAGAAGCGGGTGAAACTCGCACAGGACGCCCTCGCGGACCTGTCCTGAACGCGACCCGGCGCATCGCCACGAACGAGTGGCTACTCTGTGATCCACCCGAGCGGGCAGAATGAGCCGGGTGACTCCCGAGCAGGCGGCAGCGGCGGCGAAGCAGGCCGTCCTGATGCTGGGCGGCGCCTTCAGCGACGACCCCAAGACCATGCGCCGGGCTCGGCAGATCGGGCTCACCGGCTGGGCGTTCTACGTCGCCGGACGCGGCGGCGCCCTCGGCGACGTGCGGGCCGACACGGTCGCCGCGGCGCTCGGCTTCATCGCACCCGACGCGGTGCAGGACGGCTGGGACGCGGCCCGCAAGGTCGCCCCGCCCGAGCAGATCGCCGCGGACAACCTCGACGAGTGCTGCCGGTGGGGCCGCGAGCACCTGGAGAGCTTCTACGCGCTGCCGAAGCTGGTCGAGCTCGCCGAGCGGGTCGTCGTCAGCGCCGAGACGGCGGGCATGCCGCTGTTCGCGGCGTGGCGGGCGATGCCGCTGCCCGACGACTCGCCCGGCGCCCGCGCCGCCGTCCTGGCGCACCTGCTGCGCGAGCACCGCGGCGCGGCGCACCTCCTCGCGATCCGCGCCAGCGGGCTGAGCCCCCTGGAGGCGATCATCGCTGGGCCGGAGGGCGAGTCGGGCGCGACGGCGTTCGGCTGGCAGCCGCCGTTCCCGCCGTTCGAGCCGCTGGTGCGCCGCCGCAGCTGGGCCGAGGCCCTCACCGACCGGATCGCCGGCGAGGCGTTCCGCGCGCTCGCACCCACGGAGCGCATCGAACTGGTCAACCTGCTCGACGCGGCGGTGACCACCGTCCGGGAGGCGACACCCGTATGACCGCACTGCCGGGACTCGACGGCTGGACCGTGCGCGGCTGCACGCTGCGCGACGTGCCGGCGATCCTCGCGATCACCCGCGCCGGCGACATCGCCGCGCTCGGCGAGCCGGACTGGTCCGAGGACGAGATCGTGGAGACGCTCACGGCCCCCGCGGAGGACCCCGCGGTCGACACGTGGCTCGCCGCCGGGCCCGACGGCGAGCCGGTCGCCTGGGCCTATGTCGACAACCCGCAGCGCGGCCCCCGCAACAACGTGGAGCTCTACGGCTGGCCCGGTCGGGGTGAGCCCGCCTACGGCCCGCTGCTGGAGCTCGCCCTGGTCCGGGCCGCCGAGCGCGCCCGCCGCAACGGCTTCGAGCGGGGTGTCCTGCGCGCCGGGACGCTCGCCTCGGAGACGGCGCTGGTGGCGGTACTGGAGGCGCACGGCTTCTCGTTCGTCAAACGCCACGCGCGCATGACCCGCCCGCTCGGCGGCGACGAGCGGGCTCCCGAAGGGTTCGACATCCGGCCGGTGCACCCCGACGAGCTGCCGCGCTTCCACGAGGTGCTCGAGTCCGCGTTCGCCGACACGCCCGACTTCCAGCCGACGGCCTACGCGGACTGGCGGACGGCGCTCGACAGCCTGCCGTCGATCAGCTGGGACGAGTGGTTCGTGGCCCTCGCCGGCGGCGAGATCGTGGGCGTGCTCCAGTCCGCCGACCAGGCCCTCGAGCGCGGCGAAGGCTGGGTCAAGAACCTGGCCGTGCTGCGCGGGCACCGCAAGACCGGCATCGGCGGCGCGCTGCTGCGCACCGCCTTCGCGGCCTACGCGGCGAAGGGGCGGGCCACCGCCGGGCTCGGCGTCGACCTGACCAACCCGACGGGCGCCTACCACCTCTACACCGGGGTCGGCATGAGGGTGGTCTTCGCCGCGGACGTCTACGAGCGGGCGCTCCTCCTGTAAGCCGCGCTAGGGCATCGCGGTCTTGGTGGGGCGGGCCCGCAGCGCTTCGAGGTAGTCCGCGGGCGCGCCGGCCTTCGCGGCCGCGTTGGCGATCTCCGCGAGATACCACGCGGTCGGCAGTCCGCCCTCGTACCCGTTGAAGACGTACACCCACGCGGTCGCGTCGCCGTCGAGCGTGGCGACCCGCAGGTGCAGCTTCTGGTACGTGCCGGCGAGCTGCCCCTCGACCTCGTCGAGCTGCTTCTCGTCGTTGGGGTGGACGTCGTAGAGCGCGACGAAGACCCGGTCGCCGGGCGACTCGACGATCGTGGTGACCGAGCCCTCCCAGCCGAGGACATCCTCACCGGCGAACGTCAGCCGCCAGCCTTCCAGCCAGCCGGTGCCGATCATCGGCGAATACGGACAGTAGGCCCGCATGCGGGCTGGGTCCAGGTTCGAGCCATACGCGGCGTAATGACGCACGGCGATGACGATAAACCCGCTGGGGTGCGGGAGAGAATACTGCAGAGCGTGTCGGATTCGGATCCACTCGTCGGCGCGTTGCGGCCGTTCGGCTGGGTCGCTGCTCAGTGGCGTATGCCGCCGGGCGACAATGTGCGGCAGGAGTCGGGGAAGGGGTGGCGTTCGTGGGCCGGATCGTGATCATCGGAGGGGGCCCGGCGGGCTACGAGGCGGCCCTGGTCGCCGCGCAGCTCGGCGCCGAGGTCACCGTGATCGAGGCCGAAGGCGCTGGTGGCGCGTGCGTGCTGCACGACTGCGTGCCGTCCAAGACGTTCATCGCCAGCTCCAGCGTGGTCACCGCGCACCTGGACACCGAGGAGTTCGGGGTCATGGGGCCGCCCGGCGACGACGTGCGCGTGGACGGCCCGGCGGTGCACCGGCGGGTCAAGCGGCTGGCCGCGGCGCAGTCCAGCGACATCCACTCGAAGCTCGTCAAGGCAGGTGTCGAGTTCGTCACGGGCACTGCCCGCCTCGGTGAGGACACGCTGGGTCACACCCATGCGGTGCAGATCACACCCGCGGGCGGTGACGCTCCGTATGTGATCGCGGCCTCAACGGTACTGCTGGCGTCCGGTGCGACCCCGCGGGTGCTGCCGACCGCGACGCCCGACGGCGAGCGCATCCTCGACTGGCGCCAGGTCTACGACCTGCCCCAGCTGCCAGAACACCTGATCGTCGTCGGCTCCGGCGTGACCGGCGCGGAGTTCGCGTCGGCGTATCTGGCGATGGGCATCGACGTGACCCTCGTCTCCAGCCGCGACCGGGTCATGCCGCACGAGGACCCCGACGCCGCGATGGCGATCGAGCGGGTGTTCCGCGCCCGGGGCATGACGATCCTCAACAACTCCCGCGCCGCGGCCGCCCGCCGGGTCGACGGCGGCGTCGTGGTCGAGCTCGCCGACGGTCGCTCGGTCGAGGGTTCGCACGTCCTGATGGCGGTCGGCTCGGTGCCGCAGACGGCCGCGCTCGGTCTGACGGAGTACGGCGTCGAGGTCGCTCCCGGCGGCTACGTCACCGTCGACCGGGTCTCCCGCACCAACGTGCCGGGCATCTACGCGGCCGGCGACTGCACCGGGCTGCTGCCCCTGGCCAGCGTCGCCGCCATGCAGGGCCGGATCGCGATGTGGCACGCCCTCGGCGAGGCGGTCGCCCCGCTGAAGCTGCGCACCGTCGCCGCCAACGTGTTCACCGACCCGGAGCTCGCCTCCGTCGGCATCACCCAGTCCGACATCGACAGCGGCCGGGTCCCGGCCCGCTCGGTCATGCTGCCCCTGGCCGGCAACGCCCGCGCCAAGATGGACGGCCTCGACGACGGGTTCGTGAAGATCTTCTGCCGCCCCGCGTCGGGCCTCGTCGTCGGCGGCGTCGTCGTCGCCCCCAAGGCCAGCGAGCTGATCATGCCGATCGCCATGGCGGTGGAGAACCATCTGAGCGTCGACCAGCTCGCCCACACGATCACGATCTACCCGTCGATCTCCGGCTCCGTCGCCGAGGCCGCCCGCCAGCTCATGCTCCACGCGGCGGACTGAGCGTCACGGGAGTTCCCGATAGATGTCGCGGGCGTAGTCGACGACCGCGGCCTTCTTGACGGTGGCCTCGATCGGGAGGACCTCCAGGCAGCGGCGCAGCGCGTCGGTGAGGATCGGGCGGGGCACCCGCATGGAGACGGTGCAGTGCGGGACCCACTCGCCGGGGTCGTACAGGGGCAGCCCCTCGATCCCGGCGCTGGTGAGGTGGCGCCAGACCTCGGCCTGGTGCCGCATCAGGTCCGGGGTCGGCGCCAGGCCCAGGAACACGACCCGCCCGACGAACACCCCGGCGAACTGGAAGTTCAGGCGCAGCGGCGCGGCGACGCGCACCGGCTTGAGCGCCTCGACGACCGCGTCGGGGTCGAGCGCCCGGGCGCTGATCAGCGAGACGTGCGGCCGGTGCTTGCCGTCGTGCGGCGTCCGCAGCGTCTGTACGCCGAGATCCTCCAGCAGGTCCCACAGGACGCGGATGCGGCGGGTCGCGCGCTCGTCGAGGTGCAGTTCCAGGGCGGCGACCATCAGCGGGTCCTCTGGCAGACCCGGCACCAGTACGCGTTGCGGGCGTTGACCTCCGCCGTCTGCACGGGCGTGCCGCAGACGAGGCAGGGCTGGTTCGTGCGGCGGTACACGTAGACCTCGCCGCCGTGCCGGTCGACGCGCGGGGCACGGCCCATCGCCTCGGGCAGGTGGATGCTGTGGACGGTGTCGATGCGGCCGTCCTCGACTCCGGTGCGCATCAGGGTCCGCAGGTCCTGCCAGATCGCGTCCCACCGCGGGCGGGTCAGCCGCCGGCCGGCGACCGTCGGGCGCAGGCCGGCCCGGAAGAGGGCCTCGGTCACGTAGATCAGCCCGGCGCCGGCCACGATCGACTGGTCCATGAGCAGCGCCATGAGCGGCCGGTCCGACTTCTTGATGGCCTTGAACGCCTTGACGCCGCCGTCGTCCTCCTCGGCGAGCGGGTCGGGGCCGAGACGGGCGTGCAGGGCGTCGACCTGGAATGGGTCGAGCAGCTCGCAGGCCGTCGGGCCGCGCAGGTCGAGCCAGTGCTCGCCGTTCGCCATCCGCAGCCGCACCTCACCGACCGCCGGCGGGGGGTCGCCGTCGCCGTCGGTGAACTTGCCGTACAGGCCCAGGTGGACGTGCAGCGTGACGTCGCCCTCGTACTGGTGGAGCAGGTGCTTGCCGTGCGCCGCCGTGTCGAGCAGCACCCGCCCGTCGACCTGGGCGGCGCCGGCGGCGAACCGGCCCTGCGGGCTGCTGACGGCGACGGGCCGGCCCGCGAACAGCTTGCGGTGCCGCTCGGCGAGACGGTGGATGGTGTGACCTTCAGGCACCGCACGTTTATACCCGTCGCGCCTTCCGAACGGCGCGCTATTCTTCCGGGCATGAGCGGCCCGCAGCGAAGCGAGGAGCCGCGAATCAGCAGCGCGGGTCTGACTCAGGCCGGCGCCGGAGCGCAGCGGAGGTGACGGCATGAGTCACAGCGCACTGTTCACGACGACGCCGGGCCTTCCCCGGCGGCGCTGACACTCACCTGTTCTCAGCCAAGCTCCGGGGCGCCCGCGCTCCGGAGCTTTTTCGTGCGCGGCGCCCCCTTGTCGCATCAAGGGAGTCAAGACCATGCAGGACCATCGCAAGCTCGGCCGCGACCTCGAGCTCTTCCACTCCGACCCGCTCGTCGGCGCGGGGCTGCCGCTGTGGCTGCCCGCCGGCGCCGCCGCCCGCCGCGCCGTCGAGGACTACCTCCACGCCCTCGAACGCCGCAACGGCTACCAGCACGTCTACTCGCCGCCCCTGGCCAAGCAGGAGATGTACCTCAGATCGGGGCACCTGCCACACTTCGCCGACGACATGTTCCCGCCGATGGCGCTCAGCGAGCACGACGCGTTCGTGCTGCGGCCGAGCCTCTGCCCGCACCACGCGGCGGTCTTCGGGGCGCGCGGCCGCTCCTACCGGGAGCTGCCGCTGCGCATCGGTGAGACCGGCGGGCAGTACCGCGCGGAACGCTCCGGCGTCCTCGGCGGGCTGTCGCGCGTGCGGGCGATCTCCCTCAACGACGGGCACGTCTTCTGCGCCGAGGAGCAGGTGCGCGACGAGGTCGTCGAGGCGCTGCGGCTCATGCGGGTGGCGCACGCCGCGCTCGGCTTCGAGCCGTCGTCGTTCCGGCTGTCGCTGCGCGGCGAGGGCGGGAAGTATGTCGATGACCCCGAGATGTGGGCGGCGGCGTCGTCGGTACTGCGGGAAGCCCTGGACATCGCGGGCGTGTCCTACGTGGAGGCACCCGGCGAGGCGGCCTTCTACGGGCCGAAGATCGACGTGCAGCTGGTGGATCACGCCGGGCGGGAGAGCACCCTCGCGACCGTGCAGGTCGACTACTTCCAGCCGGCCCGCTTCGACCTGTCCTACGTGGACGCCGGCGGTGAGCGGCGGCGCCCCGTGATGGTGCACCGCAGCGCGGCGGGCAGCATGGAGCGGCTCTTCGCGCACCTGATCGAGGTGCACGACGGGGCGTTCCCCGCCTGGTTCGCACCGCTGCAGGTCGCCGTCCTCCCCGTCGCCGACGCGCAGGCCGGCGGCGACTTCGTGCGCGCCTGCCGGGCCGCCGACCTGCGGGTCGAGGAGTGGCCCGCGGGCAGCCTGGGCGCGCGGATCCGGCAGGCGGCGGCGCGGAAGGTGCCGTTCGTCGCGGTCGTGGGGGAGCGGGAGGCGGCCGGCGGCTCGGTCTCGCTGCGCTCGCGGGACCCCGGGGCGCTGTCGGGGGTGCTGCCGGTCGCCGCGGCCGTCGCGGGCCTGTCGGAGGTGTGTGCCGCGCCATGAAGCGCGCCGCGCTGATGCGCGGGGTGTGTGCCGCGTCGTGAGCCGGGCTGGTGCGCGGGGTGTGTGCCGCGCCATAGGCGGGTGTCATAAACAGGCGGACGGGGGCGGTGCGTCAGTCCCGGTGTGCGGATCTTCCCGACCATCGTGACGCTCGCCCTCGTGGCCGGCTGCTCGTCCACGCCGTCCTTCTCGGCGTCGGCCGCCTCGCCCGCCCCGTCGATCGCGTCCTCGCCCCCTTCCCCGCCCCCGTCCCCGCCACCGTTGTCGCCGGCGGCGGCACCGTCGTCGCGGGGACCGGCCACGACCGACGTGCCGGTGATCCGGTTCCCCGTCGACGGCGGCGGCACGTTCGGCTTCGCCACCGCCGGCGGGCCCGCCATCGGGACGAAGGGCAGGCTGCTGACCTACCGGATCGGGGTGGAGCACGGCATCACCGGCGTCGACGCGGCCACGTTCGGCGACGCCGTCGAGCTGATCTTCACCGACCCGCGCAGCTGGCCCGGCACCGGCAACTGGCGGCTGCGCCGGGCCGGGCAGAGCGAGGCGTTCGACTTCACCATCTACCTCGCCACCCCCGCGACCCGCGACGTGCTGTGCGGTGGCGGCTACGACCGGTACACCTCCTGCAGGAACGGCAACACCGTCGTCGTCAACGTGGCCCGCTGGGCCCGCGGCATCCCCGGCTACGGCGCCGACCTCACCGCCTACCGGGCCTACGTCGTCAACCACGAGACCGGCCACCGCCTCGGCCGCGGCCACGAGCTGTGCCCCGGCCCGGGCCGGCCCGCCCCCGTCATGCAGCAGCAGACCCTCGGCCTGCACGGCTGCGTCGCCAACCCGTGGCCGATCGTCGACGGCCGGCCTTACGCCGGGCGCTCCGGCCAGTACGACGACCCAACTCCGTCGGAACAGCCATAAACGCCCGACCCCACCGGCAACGTCAAGGAAGACATGCAGGACTTCGACGAATTCGTGACGGTGCGCAGCGCGGCGCTGCTCCGGTTCGCGTACCTGCTGACCGGCGACCGGCACCTGGCCGAGGACCTGACTCAGGAGGCGCTCGTCCGGGCGCACCGCCGCTGGCACGCGATCACCGGCGACGAGGGTCCCGAGCCCTACGTCCGCCGGGCGGTCCTGCGGCAGTACCTGTCGTGGCGGCGCCGCCGCGCGAGCACCGAACGGCCGGTCGCCGACCCGCCCGACGGCGCGCCGCCCGGCTCCTCGCCCGACGCGCTCGCCGACCGGGTCGTCGACGCGGACGAGATGTGGACGGCGTTGAACGCGCTGCCCCGCTCCCAGCGCGCCGTCGTGGTCCTGCGGTACTACGAGGACCTCCCCGACGCCGAGATCGCCAGGCTGCTGGGCTGCGCCCAGGCGACCGTCCGCGTCCACGCGTTCCACGCGCTGCACAAGCTCCGGTCGGCACTGACCCCCGTCCCACTCCGCAGAGGCGAGCCATGAACGACCTTTCCCCGCAGCGCGGTGCGGTGAGCGACGTCGAGCAGCGCGTCCGTGACCTGATGCACCGCCACGCCGCCGAGGCCCCGGCCGGGGCGGCGCTGCTCACGGTCGTGCGCGCGGAGAGCCGCCGGCGCGCGCGGCGGACCCGCGTCGTGGTCGGCGCGGTCGTCGCCGTGCTGGCCACCGTCGGGGTCACCGTGCCGCTGCGGCTCGCGGCCGCCCCGATGGCGGTGGCCGCGCCGTCGGTGCTGGCCTCGCCGTCCGGCCCGCTGACGGTCACGTTCCCGCTCAGCCCGCCACCGTCGGGCACCGCTCCCGAGGTACGCCTCGCCGCCGGACTCCCGACGCTCAGCCATCCCCTGCCGGACGCCGCCGCCACCGCCACGCTGACGGTCAGCCCGACCCGCCCGCTCGCGATCGGGACCGAGCGGATCATGGTCCGCGGTGTCATGGGGTACACCGCGGAGTCCGCCGACACGGGGACCTCCCTGATCTGGCAGGAGGCGCCCGGGCAGTGGTTCGAGCTGCGCGCGTCCCCCGCCGTGCCGGTCGACCGGCTCGCCGGGTTCGCCAAGGGCCTCCTGCCGCAGCCGGTGAGCGTGCCGGCGCCGTTCACGTTCGCGCTGGTCCCCGACGGGTACACGGTCGACAACATCAGCCCGGCCGCCGTCACCTTCTGCCCGCCGGACGTCACCGCCGATGAGACCTTCGTCGGCAAGCTCACCGTGATGCTGGGCGTGACCGGCGAGCTGTCCACGGGCCGCGCGGTCGACGTCGCGGGCCGCCCCGGCATCCTGACCGACCCGGTCGACGGCTTCTTCTCGCTGCAGGTCGACCTCGGCGACGGCCGGCTGCTCGTGATCCAGTCCGCGACGCCCGTACCGCTGCCGGAGCCCGACCTGATCCGCTTCGCGGCGGGCATCACGGTCAACCCCAACGCCACTCCCGGGCAGGGCTGAGAGGGTGGTTCCCAGTAGATCCACCCTAAACCGTACATATGTGCATACGATTCATATGTGCTGGTTGTAACGACTGAGGGTTTACCGGGGTACGAGATCACGACCGTGCTCGGCGAGGTGCTCGGGGTGTGCGCGACGTCACGGAACCCGTTCGCCGCGGGGCTACGCTCGACCGAGGGCGGCCCAGGCCTCGACATGTCCCAGTTCCTCGTGCAGACCCGTGCGCGCGCCGTCGGTCAGATGGTCCACGTCGCCGAGCAGCGCGGCGCCAACGCCGTCGTCGGCATGCGCTTCGACCACCGCGACTTCACCAACACCTGGGCCGAACTGTGCGCCTACGGCACCGCCGTCGTCGCCGTCCCCCTCCACGCCAGCACAGGCGCCCACGCCGCACCGTAATTCCCCGCTGTGCTTCCGACCCACCGCTGCGCGGCGGGTCCCGGCGGGGACTCTCACCCGACCGCTGTGCTTCCGCCCCACCGCTGCGCGGCGGGTCCCGGCGGGGATTCTCACCCGCACCCCAATGCGCCGCTCCGCGACGCACTGCCCGCGCCGAG